>JAISFI010000351.1 GCA_031263685.1 Dysgonamonadaceae bacterium
CCGACACAAATCACCATAACTGACATCAGCGGTAAAACACTCTTGCAGCAAACCGTACAAGGAGAGGAAAACATCTCTATTGGACATTTGTCGAAAGGCGTCTACCTGATTCATGTAAACGGGGAAACAACGAAAATTATCAAGAACTAAAAACTGAAAGTGAAAAGTGAAGAACTAAAAGATAAAAACTAAAAATTGTGCGAAGCGCGAAAAGCAGGCGTCAGTCAATCTTTTACTTTTAGTTTTTCACTTTTATATAATGTAAAATATAGCGAATTAAGATTATTAACCGTTCCCAAAAGGAGCACAAAACAAAGTCAAATGAAAAAGGTTTTTAAATTAGCAACGTACGCCGGTATCGGCGGAAGAACCGGAAAACTTTCCAGCAAACTGGAAGCATTTTCGAAGAAGGCAGTTTACGTATTGATTGCCTTATGTATGACAGTCGGATTTTCCTGCAAGGACGACGACGATGACGGAGGAGACTCTGGAAACTCAACCTACTTCCATCATTCGGGACATTCGTATCTTATCGTCAAGGAACTTAAGACATGGAGCGCGGCCTTCGTCGATGCAAAAGCAAAGGGAGGCTATTTGGTTGAAATCAACAGCCAGGAGGAACAGAATGCTGTTTATGCTGCAATCCAGGCGTCCGGAATCTCGACAACTTATAAAGCGGTCCCGGATGGCGGCGGCGCGGCCTATATCTGGATCGGAGCTTCCGACGAGGCTACCGAAGGAAAATGGATATGGGCATACAGCAATACCGAATTTTGGAACAACGGCGCACCTGTGGAAAACAGATACCACAACTGGGGCGGGAAAAAGTCAGGTACAGTCAACGAACCCGACGATTATGACGGACAGGATGCGGCTGCCATCGGGCTGGCTAAATGGCCCACAGTGCAGGGCATCGAACTGGGCGTGGCCGGCGAATGGAACGATATAGACGAATCTAATACGCTGTATTATATCGTTGAATTTGACGAAGAAAAAAATTAGGCTGCCATGAAAAAAGTATTATTATTGCTCATGATGTCCGTGCCGGCGATTGCAACGCTACACGCGCAGGATACAACAATACGCTCGCAGGGAAGCGAAAACTTTAAAAGAATATTTGTCGAGGCAGGCTTTGGAGCATACGTGCCAGACGAAGCCTGTTTCCAGGTCATGTGGGGCATCGGTTATTATCTTTCGCCAAACAACCGCCTGTCGCTGGATTTCGGCGCAGGTTTCAACAGCAAGGAAATCGGAAGCTTTTCGTACACCATCGACGGCTCTACAGAACAGTTTAACGACGGAGTGATAAAGCGCTCATACACGTTTATGCCGATACTGCTGTCGTGGGGACATGAATTTGGATTGTCGGAAAAACTGAAACTGCGTCTCGGTCCTTCGATAGGAATAAACCGGATATCGGCAAGTACCACTTACACTGCCGAATCGCATAACGTTTCCAATTTTAAAAACAAGCCGGACATCCCTTCCGACAGTGAAAGTACATTTGCAGGCGCTGCTACGATAGCGCTGGAATGGAGGCTTTTCGAGGCGTCGGGAATAGCATTTGCATATAAAATCCTGGCAAATGAAGCCATAGATTTAGAACTGGTAAAGCTTAATGGAGTAAGCCATCAGATAGGAGTAACTTACTGGTTGAAATTCTGAACAATTGAAAATTGACTGTGATTTTTTTGATTTTGTGGTTGTCATGATTAAATAAAAACAATCATGACAACCACAAAAATCACAGTTCAGACAATAAAAGAGTTTCAGTTTTTAGCGCTTCATTCGTGCATATTTGGAAAATTTCATGTACATTTGCACCCGATTACACGAAATAAATAACAATACAGAATCGAACAATATGCAACTTTCAGCAAGACTTGTCCAGGTACTTCCCCTGCAAACCGGTATCGGACGAAACGGAGAATGGAAAAAACAAGACGTCATTGTGGAAACAGACGGACAATACCCTAAAAAAATATGTATCGCCATTTGGGGAGATAAAATCGACAGCGCTCCACTGGAAATCGGCAACTACCTGAACATCGATTTCGACGTTGAAAGCCGGGAATTTAACGGCCGCTGGTACACCGACGTCAAAGCGTGGAAAATTGAAATGGCAGGCACTCCGTCCACTACTCCCGATACGCCCGTTGCACCGGGTTATGCTGCACCGGCGCCTCCTCCTCCACTGCCTGCAAATGAGGCAGATGATTTACCTTTTTAATTTTATTGTGGAAATATTTTGATTTTAGTCCGTTTTTTTTTATTATCTTTGCCGCCGTTAATAACAAATAAAGGCCGTCAAACAAATAAAGAATGGACGCAAAGAGAATTTTATTCATCACATCGGAAATAAGTCCTTATCTTCCGGATACCAGCATCGCAAACATCTGTCGGGAGTTACCGCAAGGGATACAGGAACGGGGAAAAGAAATCAGAACATTCATGCCGAAATACGGCAGTATCAATGAAAGACGTAATCAGTTACATGAAGTCATACGCCTTTCCGGTATGAATCTGATCATCGACGATACAGACCACCCGCTTCTCATCAAAGTGGCTTCCATACAATCGGCGCGCATGCAGATTTATTTCATTGATAATGACGATTATTTCCATAGAAGATACACCGTCAGCGACGCAAACGGACGGGAATTTGATGATAACGACGAAAGAAGCATTTTCTATGCCCGCGGCGTACTGGAAACCGTAAAAAAACTGCGCTGGGTGCCGGACTTAGTCCACTGTCACGGATGGATTACCGCATTAGCCCCCCTGTATATCAAAAAAGCTTTCTGTGACGATCCCTGCTACAAAAATGCAAAAGTAGTATATTCTATTTATGACGACGAATTTAAAAACCCGTTACACGACGGTTTCTCCCAGAAACTCATGCAAGACGGAATTACACCTCCAGACCTGGAAGCCATTCAGGGAACGGTAGATTTTGTTGCGTTAAGTAAATTGGCAATCGACCATTCGGACGGCATTATACAAAGCAGCCCGACAGTCAACAATGAAGTTGTCGAATACGCTAAAAACCTGAAAGATAAATCCTTCCTGGAATATCAGCCGGAAGACGCCTATATGGATTCTTTCAATACGTTTTACGACGAAATATTATCCTCAGTAACCACTCATAAAAAATGACATTCAACAAAACCATCTTCAGCCTCCTGTCCCTGCTCATCATTGTAGCTTGTGATGACTCCCTTAACCAGGTAGGATTGGAAACAATGCCCGACAGAGATAAAATCAACGTGCAATCCAATGTAATTTATTTAGACAACGATTCCGGCACAGGAACAGAATATGCTAAAACATGCGCGTTCGACTCCATCTATTTCGGGGCTAAAAATCAGGCGACCTACTTGTTGGGAAACTTTTACGATCCATTTTTCGGTTCGTTGAAAAGCGATTATGTATGCCAGTTTCACTACAATTCATTCCCCGACTATGTAACCGACTCCATCAAAGCCAACAGGATAGATTCCGTTCATCTAAAAATCTATTACAGTTCATGGGCAGGAGATTCGCTGGCGCTCATGGAAGCTGCCGTTTATCCGGTCAAGCAAAGCGCCGACTACAGCGCCCTCCCCTACCGTTATACAAATATAGATTTGTACAAAGAGTTTGTCGCTCCAGCCAAACCGTGGGCTACCAAAGTGTACACCGCCCACGACATGAGTATCTCAGACTCCACATACACAGCCGGATACTACAAAAATATATCTATCGACGTCACGCAGGGAATGATTGACGGTCAAACAATCGGCGACCGTTTTATTTCCGCATGGATCAATACCCGCGATTCATTGCAGTCGATTGTCAATTTCACTAAATTCTTCAAAGGTCTCTATATCACAACCATATCCGGGCAAGAGAATATATTAAACGTTTACGGCACATCGCTCTGCTTTTATTATACCAGAGTTTCCAAGACAGATTCTTCGGAAACACAGGATACAACCTACTTTGATACAGCCGATGATATAAGAATCTCCTGCCAGTACCGGAATGACAACAAAAATCTGACGGAAGACAGCACAACAACTTACATCAAATCGCCCGCCGGCGTGTACACCCAATATACCCTGCCGATACAAAAAATACAGGATGAATTGTCCGGCCGGGACATCAACAGTGTAAGATTCTCCGTAACTTCCTATCCTAAAGATGACTGGAAATACACATTAAATCCTCCGACTACCTTGATGCTGATAAGAAAAGATTCGTTGACATCGTTCTTCGAATCGTCCAAAATTATAGCCGCCCCCACAGCCTACAAAGCGACTTTCGCAAGCTATAAATATGACTTTGCCGATATTTCCGCCATGGTCAGGGAAGCGATTAAAGAAGAAAAATCTGCGCTGGATGTTGTGCTGGTGCCGGTACGGGAAGCGCAAATCTCTACCGCCTACGGTGCTGTATCGCTATACACCATCTACGACACCACCCCGTCCTATGTGAAATTGAGGAAAGGAAAGGATTTTCTGCAATTAGACATTCAGAGTTCCAAGGTATCTTCCGAATAATAGTCATATAAATTACTTTCAACAATTACTTTCAACGTAAAGAAAAAATAATTATGAACAACTGGTTTGAATGTAAAGTAAGCTACGATAAGATGATGGAAAACGGCATCCAAAAGAAAGTAACGGAGCCTTATTTAGTCGATGCATTGTCTTTTACGGAAGCCGAAGCAAGAATTATAGAAGAAATAAAACCCTATATTAGTGGAGAATATACGGTTGCCGATATTAAAAGAGCGCGCCTGAACGAAATATTTTTCAATGAAAATGGCGACCGTTATTACAGAGCCAAAGTGTATTTCATCACCTTAGATGAAAAAAGCGGAGCGGAAAAGAAATCGGCAGCCAACATGCTGGTACAGGCCTCAACGATTCAGGAAGCGATGACGGCACTGGAAGAAGGAATGAAAGGAACGCTGGCCGACTATGTCGTTGCTTCGATGGCCGAAACGTCTTTGATGGACGTCTTCCCTTTCGCTCCGAAAGAAAAATGAATATTGCCCGGCAAATAGCATTTTTTACCGGTGTAATTCCTCCCCAAACACGATTGGTCGCCGTATCCAAGTTTCATCCGGCAGAAGCTATTTTAGAGGCTTACAATGCCGGACAACGGATTTTTGGAGAAAGCAGGGTACAGGAGCTTGTCGAAAAACAGGCCGTTCTGCCGCAAGATATTGCATGGCATTTTATCGGCCACCTGCAAATGAATAAGGTAAAGTATATTGTGCCGTTCGTCGACCTGATTCACAGCATCGACAGTTGGAAACTGCTGGAAGAAGTGAACAGACAGGCGGCGAAAGTCGAACGCAATATCAATGTGCTGTTACAGTTACATATTGCAAAAGAAACTTCCAAGTTCGGCTTTTCTTTCAACGAATGTCGAGAGCTATTGGACGGGAATCTGTGGCAGAATTGTTCCCATATCCAAATCTGCGGACTGATGGGAATGGCTACATTTACGGACGACGAAGATACCGTTCGCCATGAATTTCAATCATTAACTTCTTTTTTTCAGGAAATCAAACAGCGTCATTTTTCTCAGGAAAAAAACTTCCGGGAGCTATCTATGGGAATGAGCGACGATTACGGTACAGCTATCGCCTGTGGAAGTACTTTAGTCAGGATTGGAAGTAAGATTTTTGGGGAAAGGAGTAAAAGTACTGACTGTTATTCGGAATAAAAACCGTACTTTTGCGTTGAAATCATCATAAAATAACATGGAATATTATCTACTGTCCGAACTTATCCACCAGCGAGCATCCGTATTTGGCAAGAAAGAAGTTATCAAAAGCAGAAATAAAGAGACTGGGATATGGGATGGCATTTCCTGGATGGATTTTTCCTCGAAAATTTCCCGCTTGTCGGAAGTCATGCTTGAGTGGGGAATCGCAGTCGAAGATAAAATCGGAGTATATTCCCAGAACATGGAAGAATGTCTGACAATTGATTTTGCCGCTTTCGCCATCCGGGGCATTACCGTCCCGATGTATGCCACCGCATCTGCCACACAAATCCGATACATTATTGACGAAACCGGACTTTCACTGCTTTTTGTCGGCGAACAGTTTCAGTACGATAACGCCTGTACTGTGATGCAAACCTGCAAATCTCTGAAACAACTGGTTATCCTCGACAAAAACGTGAAGATAAAGGACGGCGATACCCAATCCATCTACTTTGAAGAATTTATTTCCCGCAAAACTTCCTCCGCCAAAGCCGTGCTGCAAAGAAGGCAATCTGTCACGGAAGACGACACGGTGCATATCCTCTACACTTCCGGCACCATGGGAGAATCGAAAGGCGTCATCCTCAAACATGCTAATTACATGGAAGTGCTGAAAATCCACGATATACGGTTAAATTATTTGCCGAAAGAGGGACTGTCGGTCTGTTTCCTGCCGCTGACTCATATTCTGGAAAAAGCATGGAGTTTCTATTGCCTGCATCGAGGCTATACGCTGGCCATCAATCAAGACCCGCGCGAGATACAGCAGACCATCCTTGAAGTCCGTCCCCAAGCCATGTGCAGCGTGCCCCGTTTTTGGGAAAAAGTATATGCCGGCGTTCAGGAAAAAATAGCAACTTCAAATCCCCTGATTCGCAAGCTCTTTATCCATGCTATAAAAACAGGAGAAAAGTTCGTTTTTGAATACCGTAACCGGAAGAAAAAAGCGCCCTGGACGCTGCGCTTGATGTTCAACTTTTATGAAAAAACGGTTTATCGCCGCCTGAAAAAAGTGATAGGCATTGAAAACGGCACCATTTACCCCTGTGCCGGTGCACCTTTGTCGGACACGATCAACCGCTTCATTCAGTCGGTCAATATCCCGCTGGTGTATGGATACGGTTTGACGGAGACGACTGCTACCGTGACTTGCTTTCCCCAGACCGGTTTTACCATTGGTACCGTAGGAAAAGTTATGCCGAATGTGGCCGTGAAAATTGGAAACGACAACGAAATACTGATCAAAGGAAAAACCATTATGCATGGTTACTACAGGAAACCCGAAATTACCGCCGAAGCTTTTACTCCCGATGGCTGGTTTCGTACCGGAGATGCAGGTTATCTGACAGAAAATAATGAAATCGTATTGACCGACAGAATCAAAGACCTCTATAAAACTTCCAATGGAAAATATATCGCTCCCCAGCAAATAGAAATGAAACTGTCGGAAGACAAATACATAGAAACGCTTGTCGTAATAGGCGACCGGCGGAAATATGTTACCGCCCTGATCGTCCCTTCTTTCCCGGATTTGGAAAGCTATGCCAAAGCACAGCACATTGATTACCGGGATATTCAGGAACTGTGCAATCATCCGGCTATCCATGCGTTGATTGCCTCCCGCATAGCGCCGCTTCAACAGGAGTTGGCCAGTTTTGAGCAGATAAAAAAGTTTACGATTATCCCGACCGCTTTTTCGATTACCTCCGGAGAATTGACAGATACCTTGAAGCTGCGCCGGGCAGTTGTACAGGAAAAATATAAAGCAGCAATAGAAAGCATGTACGAAGAAAACAAATAAATTTCTAACTATTGTTATGGTTACTCAAAATTGGCATATCGTCATTGCGAGGGCAATAGCCCGAAGCAATCCAGGAAAATACATGGATTGCTTCGCTTCGCTCGCAATGACGTCAAAATAGAATAAATTTTTAACTATATAATTTAAACAGAAATGATAACGACAGACCAATTACGAGATGTATTGGAGCGCGAGTCCGCGCTGAGGGGGTATCTTTGACATCGATGCCAAACAAATCCAATTAGAAGAAGAAACACTCAGAACACAGGCGCCCGATTTTTGGGAAGATGCCAAACGCGCCGAAGAACAAATGAAGAAAGTCCGCGAATTAAATTCGTGGATAAAAGCCTATAACGAAGTTAAATCGGCCGTCGAAGAGTTACAGTTATCACTCGACTTTCTGAAAGAAGAACTTGTTTCGGAAGAAGAAATCGATGTCGCTTACAGGCATGTCATCACATTGCTGGAGCAAGTGGAAATGAAAAACATGCTGCGTTCGGAAGAAGACCATTTGGGCGCCGTGCTGAAAATCAACGCCGGAGCCGGTGGTACGGAAGCGCAAGACTGGGCGGAAATGCTTTTCCGCATGTATTCCCGCTGGTGTGAGAGCAAAGGTTATAAAACAGCCGTCTCCAACTGGCTGGACGGAGATGATGCCGGTATTAAAACAGCTACCTTGCAGGTTGAAGGTGAATTTGCCTACGGTTACCTGAAAAGCGAAAACGGCGTGCATCGCCTGGTGCGTGTTTCGCCCTACAATGCCCAGGGAAAGCGGATGACGTCTTTTACCTCCGTTTTTGTCGTTCCCCTGGTCGACGATTCGATAGAGATAGCCGTAAGTCCCGCCGATGTTACGTGGGAAACTTTCCGGTCGAGTGGCGCCGGAGGTCAGAACGTAAATAAAGTGGAAACGGGCGTTCGTCTTCGCTACAACTACAAGGATACGGCCACCGGCGAAGTACGTGAAATCATTATCGAAAATACGGAAAGCCGTTCTCAGTTCGGGAACAAAGACAATGCCATGCGTCTGTTGAAATCCCAATTATACGAAATCGAACTGGAAAAACGCCGCGCAGCCCAGCAAAAAGTAGAAGCCGGTAAAAAGAAAATCGAATGGGGATCTCAAATCCGCAGCTACGTTTTTGACGACCGCCGGGTGAAAGATCATCGCACAAATTATCAGTCTTCCGACGTGCAGGGCGTAATGGATGGCGATTTGGACGAGTTTATCAAGGCATATCTGATGGAGTTCGGAGGCGATAAATAAGAAAAACTTCCATTAAAATGCCAATAAAAACCAAATCTGTTTTATCTTTGCAGGAAACTTATTAAAAGACTAACATTATGATTATTGATTCTTTAAAAAACTCCGCCCGTTACGAACAGCTTAATCCTTATTTCAAACAAGCTTTCGATTTTTTGAAAAACAATCAGTTATCCCAGTTGGAGGCCGGCAAGCTGGTACTGGAAGAAGACAAACTGTTTTTAATGATTAACGACACGCAGTTAAAAAACAAACCGGATGCCAAACTGGAAATCCACAACAAGTACATCGACATTCAAGTCCCTGTAAGTACGGCCGAAACATTCGGCTGGAAAGAACGTTCTGCCTGTCGGGAAGTTTTATCGCCCTACAATCCGGAAAAAGAAGTAGCGTTTTACGAAGATGTCCCTACGACTTATTTTACGTTACAGGCAGGAGAATTTGCCATTTTCTTTCCTGAAGACGGTCATGCGCCTTGTATAGGAAATGGCGACATAAAGAAAATTATCGTCAAAATCATTTGCACATGAACCCTCCATTGAATCTTATTAAAAACGATGGCTGGCTGGAACCTTACGAAGAGGCTATATCCGGAAGACACGAGCATATCCTCCGCAAAGAACTGTCCCTCACCAATAACGGGAAGATCTCGCTAAGCGATTTTGCTTCCGGCTACCTTTACTTCGGCCTGCATGCCTGTCCGCAAGGATGGGTTTTCCGGGAATGGGCACCTCATGCAACGGATATTTTTCTCATCGGCACGTTCAATAGCTGGTCGGAAGATGAAAAATACAGGCTGAAACGACAGGACAACGGTATCTGGGAAATACAACTGCCTCCGGATGCCTTGCAGCACGGCGACCTCTACAAGCTCAATATGCACTGGAACGGTGGCTGCGGTGAAAGAATTCCCGCCTGGACACGCCGGGTAGTGCAAGATGATGAAACCTATATTTTCAGTGCACAAGTGTGGAATCCTCCCCACCCCTATCAATTTAGAAAAAAAACATTCAAACCGTCGGTTTCTCCCCTTCTCATCTATGAATGTCATGTAGGCATGGCTACGGAACAGGAAAGGGTAGGAACTTACAACGAATTTAGAGAAAACATCTTACCTCGTGTTGCTGCCGACGGTTATAATGCCATTCAGGTGATGGCAATACAGGAACATCCGTATTACGGGTCTTTGGGCTACCACGTATCCAGTTTTTTCGCGGCTTCTTCCCGTTTTGGCACGCCGGACGAGTTGAAACAGTTAATCGACACGGCACATGAAATGGGGATCGCCGTTATCATGGATATTGTCCACTCCCATGCCGTTAAAAATGAAACTGAGGGATTGGGACGCTTCGATGGATCATACAATCAATATTTTCATACCAATGAAAGACGGGAACATCCCGCATGGGATTCGCTGTGTTTCAATTACGGAAAGGATGAAGTGTTGCATTTCTTGCTGTCCAACTGCAAGTTTTGGCTGGAAGAATATAAATTCGACGGATTCCGTTTCGACGGAGTGACGTCTATGCTGTACTACAGTCACGGACTGGAAGAAAGTTTTTCCTCCTATTCGGATTATTATAACGGACATCAGGACGGCGATGCGATTTGTTACCTGACATTGGCCAACAAGTTGATTCATCAGGTCAATCCGCAAGCGATTACCATAGCAGAAGAAGTCAGCGGCATGCCGGGACTGGCGCTTCCTTTTGAAGATGGCGGATACGGATTCGATTATCGAATGGCAATGAATATTCCCGACTACTGGATTAAAACGCTCAAGGAAAAGAGAGACGAAGAGTGGCATCCTTCTTCTATCTGGTGGGAAACTACCAATCGGCGAACGGACGAAAAGACCATCAGCTACGCAGAGAGTCACGATCAGGCGCTGGTGGGCGACAAAACGCTGATATTCTGGTTGATTGATTCCGATATGTATTGGCACATGTCGAAAGAAGATCCCGCGTTTTCTGTCAACAGAGGAATTGCCCTCCACAAAATGATTCGTTTAGTAACCGCTTCGACCATCAACGGCGGATACCTGAACTTTATGGGAAATGAATTTGGCCATCCCGAATGGATTGATTTCCCCAGGCAAGACAATGGCTGGTCGTACAAATACGCCCGGCGTCAGTGGAGTTTGGTAGATAGCCGGGAGTTGAAGTATCAATACCTCGGCCATTTCGACCAGGCAATGATTCGGTTGATTAAAGGCGTAAAGAATTTCCAGGCGGTACCCATCATCAAAATTTGGGATAACGACGGAGATCAGGTATTGGCATTTATGCGAAAAGATTTCATCTTCGTATTCAACTTCAGCCCCAACCGTTCTTATACGGATTATGGACTGCTGTCGCCGGCAGGTACATACGAGATTATGCTGAACACAGACAATCCTGCGTTTGGAGGTTTTGGCGCTGTAGATGAAACGATTCTACATCATACTCACTTCGATCCGTTATATAAAATGGAGAAAAAAGAATGGCTGAAACTGTATCTTCCGGCAAGAACAGCGCTGGTATTAAAATATAATTCGTAATCCCATCATGTATCCCCTCAAATTCACCCCCATCCTCAAACCCGTTATCTGGGGAGGCGACGCTATCTGCCCTTTCAAAGACATCATTCCTCATCAAGAAGGCATTGGCGAAAGTTGGGAGATTTCCCACGTAAAAGGGAATATTTCCATCGTATCCAACGGCGCATCCGCCGGTCAATCGTTAGAAGAACTCATTGATATGTACGGCGCCGACATATTGGGAATGAAAGTGATGGAACGATCGGGAACTACCTTTCCCTTACTTATCAAGTTCATTGACGCTCGCGACGATCTCTCCATTCAGGTTCACCCGAACGACGCTTTGGCCCAGGAAAGGCACCATACGTTTGGTAAAACAGAAATGTGGTACGTTGTTCATGCCTCCGAAAATGCTTCTCTTTATTCCGGCTTCAGGGAGGCTATCACCCCGGAAATGTACGTCCAATGTGTAGCCGACAACACATTTACCGATAAGTTACAGGCATATAAAGTTCAGGCCGGCGATGTGTTTTTCTTACCGGCAGGCCGCGTACATGCCATCCGTTCGGGCTGTTTCATTGCCGAAATACAGCAAACGTCCGACATCACCTACCGCATCTACGATTACAACCGTAAAGACGCTCAGGGGCACGGACGGGAACTGCACACCGAAGAAGCTAAAGATGCCATTGATTATAAGGTATATCCGGAAGGATATAAAACCAGCTATCAACCTCAACTAAATGCAGTTGTCCCGCTGGTATCCTGTCCCTATTTCACGACGAATCTGATAGATGGAAACCAGGCGATTGTCCGAGATTTCTCGGCCATAGATTCTTTTGTCATTTACATTTGCATGGAGGGGAAATTGTCTTTAGCGGATGCCAACGGTTATGCGATTGATGTTCGGCAAGGGGAATCGGTTTTGGTTCCGGCGGCTGTGAAAAATACAGTTACGCTGATGCCTTCGGAGAGATACAAGGTGTTGGAGACGTATTGCAGAACATGAGAATTAAAAACTAAAAATGAGTTTGTCGCCGGGGAATCCGGCCTGCTGATACTTTCGAGTTTATTTCGACTCGCAATTCTGTTGTCAAATGCCGAAATAAATTCAATGTATCAGCAGGCCGGTAACGGAAAACAATCGTAAGTACAAAGGCTTTAACTTTTTCAGCGACGATGACCTGGCAATACTGCTGGCTATACTTCGCGGAGAGTTTAACATCAGTGGTTTCAGGAATAAAAACATTAAGCATCTCCTGAAGATGAATGCTGCAAAAGTGAGCCGCCTGATTAAGCGGCTAAGAGTGCATGGACTGATCAAAAAAGTGGCCGGTTCCTACAAATATTACCTCACTAAACTGGGAAAGGAAACAATTGTTATGGCGCTTAAAATTAAGGAAATGGTGATCATTCCCGATTTTAATTTTTAATTTCTTGCCAAATAATGCATTAATTTGACTTGATAGATACTAACGGGCTTCCTGATACCGAACTCAGGTTTTTAGTTCTTCTGAACTCCGCACAAATAATTGCCGTAGCTAATGCAACGTTCAGGGATTCGGAGGTTTTACGATCTTCCGGGTAATTGGGGATGTATAATTTCCTGGATACCAGATGCCGGATGTCTTGACTGATGCCGTTTCCTTCGTTGCCCATGACGATAAGTCCCCGGTTAGATAATGACTGGTGGTAGATGTTTTCTCCCTCTAAAAAAGCCCCGTATATGGGAACGTTATTATCGATGGCCAGTGAGCGAATGAGGTCGGGTAGGGGAGTGTAATGTACTTGTACGTGACCGATGGCGCCCATGCTTGCCTGTACTGTTTTCGGATTATAAATATCGACAGTGTCCGGAGAACAGATAATGTTTTCTATACCAAACCAGTCTGCCAATCGGATGATTGTTCCCAGATTGCCCGGATCTTGTATCCCATCCAAAGCCAGAGATAATTTACCGGTCAGTTGATGCGGGTGTAGCGTATGGTTTGCCTGTCGGAAAACACCGATGACTTGTTGCGGATTTTTTAACAAACTGGCTTTATCAATATCTTCTTGAGTCACCTGGATTCGTTCGCCGGCATGAGCACTGCTGTGATCGGCCAGCCAGGTAGCGGTGGCTATCAATAACTCACAGTCGAAACAGGGAATAAGGTCGTTGACCAGTTTATTTCCTTCTGCCAAAAAAAAATGCGTCTCCGCCCGGTATTTTTTTTGTCCGAGGGATTTGATGAATTTTATGTTGCTTTTACTTAACATGTATCTTCCTCCACATTATCAAAATTAAAGAAGAAAACGGAATTTGTGCAAAGTTATTATTTATTTTTTCACGGGGTAGATTTTTTTACCTAAATTTGCGCATCAAAAGAATCGGATATATTAAAGTATGAAATTTTCGCCTGTAGGGTATTTTTTTATGTTTGTGTTGATAGGAATTTACTCTTCCTGTAGTGTGACGAAGTTTGTTCCGGAGAATGATTTTTTATTGAATAAAGTCCACGTAGAATCGGATAATGCCGAATTTAATGTGGTCGAATTACAGCCATATATCCGTCAACGTCCGAATTATAAAATGTTTGGATTGAACCGGACACAATTACAAATTTACAGTTTATCGGGAAAAGATACATCCAAATGGATTAACCGTGTGATCCGGAGATTGGGAGAGCCGCCGGTTATCTATGATTCTATGCTGGTGTATAAAACCGAGACAGAATTGAAGAAACTGCTTGTCAACAAGGGATATCTCCATGCGGAAGTAAGTTCGTCTGTCAAAAAACAACACAAAAAAGCAGAAGTGTCCTATCTCATCCAGGCTAAATCTCCTTACCGTATACGTTCTTTTTCGGGCGAGCCGGGCGATTCATTGCTATTCAATGGATGGACAGATTCGGTGCAGCCCCTTCGAACTTCGACCGGCGAGTCTGCCATCTTCGGAGCTACCCATGTTAAACCGGGGAATCTCTTCGATAGAAATGTGTTGGACGAAGAACGACAACGGATTACCAATACGCTTAGAAACAGAGGATATTATGATTTTACTAAAGAGTCCATTTATTATGTTGCAGACACTGCGTCGGCAACCCATTCCGTAGATTTACAACTGGTGTTTCGCCCTTACACACTTTCCAGAGAAGACGACAGCGAAAGGAAGCCTTATCCCCGATATTGGATCGATAAAGTCTATATTTATGCAGATTATGATCCCTTACGGTATGGCGGAATCTCTTCATACATTCCTTCGGATACTGTGCAAATGGGCAATTATACTGTTTATTATGGAGAAAAAGGGCAATCTATACGTCCCAAAGCATTATTGGAAAAATGCTTTATCACTCCGGGCAGCCTGTACATGGAAAAACAGGAAGAGTTGACCCATACTGCATTTTCTGCGATGAAAGCGCTGGAAAATACCAATATTCATTTTCAGAGCAAAATGCGGAACAACACCCATTTGCTGGATTGTTATATTCTGACGATGCCTGCCAAGAAACAAACGTTTTCTACGTCTTTGGAAGGGACAAACTCTGCAGGAAATTTGGGATTTGCTTCTTCGTGGACTTACCAGCACCGGAATATTTTCAGAGGTTCTGAAGCTTTTGGCGTGAAACTGACGGGAGCTTATGAGTCTATGTCGGAAAACTTTTCCGAGAATTATTTAGATCTTGGGATTCAAACGACCTTAACGTTTCCCAAAATCGTATTTCCGTTTTTACGGCATCATTTCATCCGGCAATCGCAGGCTTCTACCGAATTTTCCTTGAGTTATAACTACCAGACCCGTCCGGAATATAACCGCATCCTGTTGTCGGGAGGATTACGTTATATCTGGCAAGACCGGGTCAAGAGATGGGAACGGCATCAGTTTAATTTATTGGATGTTAACTATGTTTATCTGCCGAGGGTAGATGATGTTTTCTGGAGTAATTTACCTCCGAATGCTGCATTATTCAGCTATTTGAATCAGTTTATTGTGTCGATGGGATATTCTTATACGTATTCGAATTTTAACCCTGCTGTTAAACGGAGGAATATTCATACGTTCCGGTCGTCTTTCGAATCGGCCGGAAATGTTTTGTACGGCTTATCTTCATTGTTTAATGCTTCCAAAGGAGAGAACAATTCGTATGAACTTTTCGATATTTATTTTGCTCAATACTTGAAGGGAGATTTAGATTATAGCCGGACGGTTTTTGTCGATCGTAAAAATGCGGTTGCCTGGCATGTAGGGATTGGAACAGCAGTGCCTTATGCCAATTCGCTGGTGCTTCCGTTCGAGAAAAGGTATTATTCTGGCGGCGCCAATAGCGTGAGAGGTTGGGCTGTACGTACCTTGGGGCCGGGATCTTATCGGGCTATTCCGCATGAAACTACTTTTTATGAACAGTCGGGCGACATCAAACTGGATTTGAATATCGAATATCGAAGTCACCTGTTTTGGAAAATGGAACTGGCTGCTTTTATCGATGCCGGAAATATCTGGACGATTGATGATTACGAAGGACAAGAAAACGGCCATTTCCGCTTTGATAAGTTTTATAAGGAAATAGCGCTGAGTTATGGTTTAGGTATTCGCCTGGATTTTAATTTTTTCCTGTTACGTATGGATCTCGGAATGAAAGTGTACAATCCGGCATTGGACGGTAGGGAAAAATGGACGGTCTTGCATCCTAACTTCAAAGAAAATTTTGCCTGGCATTTTGCGGTAGGATATCCGTTTTGAGGAATTAAAAATTGAAAACGATACTTTGCGCATCGTCATTGCGACTGCGAGGAACGAAGCAGGAAGCAATGACGATGCACAAAACCATGCCGCGTATAGTATAAAAACTAAAAGTTGCACGAAGCGCGATAAACAGGCGTCAGCCAACTTTTAACCTGAGTTCGGTATAAGAATAGCCCACTAGGGCTTATATATCAATAGAAAAATGGTTCAAATCACAACGAAAACCTCGTAGAGGTTTCACCATTGAATGTCCTGACGGACATTTGGAAATGTTTTAAAACGGCTTTCTTTTTATTGATATGTAAGCCCTGACGGGCTATCCTGATACCGAACTCAGGTTTTTCGTTTTCAATTTTAGAAGCTCTCAATCGCCTGTTGAATGTCGGCCTTGATGTCTTCGATGTTTTCGATGCCGACAGATATGCGCAACAATCCCGGAGTAACGCCGCTTGCTTTTTGGTCTTCCGGAGAAAGCTGTTCATGCGTTGTGGCGGCGGGATGGATGATCAATGATTTGGCGTCTCCTACGTTTGCCAGGTGACTGAGTAATTTGACGTTATCAATCAGTTTGTCTGCATTGGAAGGATCGCCTTTGAGTTTGAACGTCAGTACGGCGCCCGCTCCTTTCGGGAAATATTTCTTTGCCAGTTCGTAATATTTGCTGCTCTTTAATCCCGGATAGTTCACAAATTCTACTTTTTCGTGTCCTTCGAGCCATTCCGCCAGGGCTTGCGTGTTCTGTACATGCCGTTCCACGCGGAGGGAAAGCGTTTCCAGCCCCTGAACCAGCAGGAAAGAATTGAAAGGACTGATGGTATTTCCCCAATCCCGCAAACCTTCCACCCGTGCCCGGATGTTGAATGCGATGTTTCCGAAAGGTCCGTCAGTGCCGAATACATCCCAGAAAACCAGGCCGTGATAACTGTCGCTCGGCTGGGTGAATGTTGGGAATTTTCCGTTTCCCCAGTTGAAAGTTCCGCTGTCTACGATTACGCCGCCGAGGGAAGTCCCGTGTCCACCGATCCATTTGGTTGCCGATTCGACTACTACGGAAGCTCCGTGTTCGATGGGACGGAACAGGTATCCGCCCGCTCCGAAAGTGTTATCGACGATGAGGGGAATGTCATATTTTTTTGCAATGGCGGCGATGGCGTCAAAATCCGGCACATTCAGTTCCGGGTTGCCGATGGTTTCCAAGTAGAGCGCTTTGGTGTCGTTGTCTATCAAGTGTTCAAATTCGGCGGGATCGTCATTGGGAGTAAACCTGGCTTCGACGCCCAAACGTTTGAACTGCGATTTGAACTGATTGTAAGTGCCTCCATACAGGTGCGAGGTGGTTACGAAATTGTCGCCTACCTGCAGGATATTGTTCAGCGCGATGAACTGTGCCGATTGTCCCGACGATGTAGCCAGTCCCGTCACTCCGCCTTCCAGTGCGGCTACCCGTTTTTCAAAAACATCCGTCGTCGGATTTTGCAGTCGCGTGTAGATATTTCCAAACTTGCGAAGTCCGAAAAGGTCTGCGCCGTCTTTAGCATCTTCAAAAACATAAGACGACGTTTGATAAATAGGCAATGCACGGGCGTGAGTTGTCTTTTCTACTTCCTGTCCTGCATGCACTTGTAAAGTCTCGAATCTCAATTTGTCTGTAGCCATAATTGTTTGTTATTTGTTTAATGCAAAGGTAGAGGCTTATAGTTAAGCCTGAAATACCTTGTTTTTAGTATTTATATACCATGTTTGTGGTATTATTCGACAAAAGTATGGTTTTTTATTGAGAATCATATTGGTTTTGCAACAAATTATAAAATAATAAAAACTGCTTATCTCCTTAACTTGAGTTCGGTATAAGGATAGCCCGTTAGTATCTATCAAGTCAAATAATGAATTAATTTGACTTGATAGATACTAACGGGCTATCTCAGGTTAAAAGCTAAAGAGGCTGTGTCAAAATCCTCACTTCGCCATTGCGACTGCGAGGAATGAAGCAGGAAGCAATCCACAAATCATTTGTTAAACTGGATTGCTTTGGTCTTCGACCTCGCAATGACGAAGTGGAGCTTTTTGTCACAGCCTCTTATTCATATTGAATCCTTCGGATTTAGGAACCGACAACTCAGTTTCCAGCCGGTTTCCACTTCGCATCCTTCCAATTTCCATCATCTATCAGATGTAAATCCGAAGGAACAGAAGACGGGAGGTTCAAAGCTTCTATGGCTGCTTTAACAGCATCAATACCTGCTTGTGTGACGGTTAACTGACCATTTCCATAATCGTTAATCGTTTGATTAATAGGTTTAAGAAAACCCCATTTTTCAAAAAACGGTATGAAATTCAATCCCGACACTTCGCAAACAATTTGGACAAAACCCAACTGACACATACCATTACTGGAACAGCCATCTTTTGCCACAGGGTCCGGCCTCAGGCGCACCTGTTCATACACATCCTTATAGAAATCATGATTCCCAAGAACATCGTGCATATATAGCTTCAACTGCCAGAAAGGAACTAATTGACAAAAAACATCTCCTATCGCATTATCTCCAAAAGCGCGTCCCTGATCAATGATACGCTGTCTTGCAGAAGTATAGCGATTCATACCGCCACCCAAATTCTCACTATAAATGCGGGACGGATTTCCCCACAAAGTAGTAATATACTGAGAATGAATATTATTCGTCACTTCCGTCATGCCGATCCATTTCAAACCCGGACGCACCTGATTCACATGTCCCAATTCATGTGCAGGTCCCCAAGAACCGCTACCTCCCGGGTCGGTAGTGTTCACCAGTTTAGTCAGATCCAGGATGCTCGATTGTGTACTGGGTGCATAAGCCGTGTGGTAATCGGTGGCATACATAAACGTACTCTTCTTGTAATCTACATGGAAATAAGGGCGACATTTAGGCACTCTATTGTATTTAGGCAAGCCTAAGAAATCCATCTCCTGCCAAACCAGACTGTCATAACGGTCGATCAGCGCCTTGCCATCGGGCACATATTGCCGGAAAGCATCGGTTTCAAAAAGCAGTGAAGCATAACGGCCTTTCACTTGAAAATAAGGATGGGTAGCCTTTTTCAATAATTCCTGCCAACGGGAAGCGTCGTGTTTGCTGTTATCAAAATAACCATTCACTTTACCCGTTGCGATATGGATTTTCACATCGGCTTCCGTTCCGGTTTGCGAATAATACATGATATAAATCAATCCGCTATTGGTAGGAACGATACGGTTGATGCCCTCGCGCAAGGCATAAGACACCCCGTTATTCAGCGTGCTATCCCGTTCCACGCCATGTTGAATGAACAAACTCGGCGATACTCTATCGGTAGCGCCCATAAAGACAATCAAGTCTTCGTTTTCTACCGCATAAATACCCGTCGGATTATCGTGCAAGCCATACTTGCCGTTTTTGTTGGTAGCCGCTTTGACCGAAGGATCCTCACATGCCTGATAGTCTTGTATCCGGAACTCCGCATCGTAAATACCCGCTTTAAGTTCCATGGCCAGTTTTTTGAGAAATTCATTACCAATACCTTGAATTTGTTCCAGCGTAACACCCTCTTTCAGGCTTGAAAAAGTCTTATCGGTAAAGATATTCATATAGGAGAGATATTCCGGATCTCCTCCACATCCAAACTCCATTTCTGCGCAGCTCACAAAATTCTTTCCGGAGCCATCGTTCAAGGCCGATTTAACAACAAAGCGTATCGTATCCGGATTGATCCAGGGAGATGAAAGCGAAATCGTTGTCGGCGTACTGCTGCCATTAAAGTCAAAATCATTATATTTAATCATCGGAACGTCATCATCCTTCAGAGAATACCAGAGTTCAAACTGGCAGAAGATACCATTTTGTCCACCGGAAGTACGTGGATAATACGTAATAAATTCAATCTTTCCTTCCGCTGTAAAGTAGTAATTCAGCGTTACAGGAAGCGATGTGCCGCCCCAACTGGAATGGTACAGCGTGCTTTGATTTCCATCATACGACCTTTCAATTCCTTCACCGGATTGAGAAGAAGTAGCTCTGGCCGAACTCGGTTTGATGAAAATATCCGACGGAATACTGGCCGTGAGTGATTTTCCCGACGGAACAGTTGTCAAAAACGATTGATATGATTGTTGCGCATCCGCACACCATAAGCCTGCACATAAAGCAAAAAATACGATACTAAATTTTATTTTTTTCATCATTTTCATTATTTTACCAGGATTTTTGTTATTTGATTCCCAATACCGACTAAATAGACGCCCGCAGGCAAATCAACATCATGTGCCACAGGAGCGCCGTAGATCGTTGTAATCGTGTAAGTATCTTCACTTTCCACATAAATACGCCGCTGAGCGGAATAGATGCGTACAGACGCGGCAGGAAGCGGCGAAAGAGAAGTTTTTGTCTCCTCACCTGCCCAATCGAAAGTCCATTCAAAGCCTGTATTTTCATTATAGCCGGGCAAATATACCTCCGGTATTTCACCTTCATTGGTCAGGTTCCAATACTTCGTGAGTCCTGTCACGTCATCGGTAGTGGAAATTTCATAGCGTCCATCATTCTTGGCCTGTATTGTCCAACCGGAGCTTTCGTCCGGAAGAGTCGTAAAAAGCGAATAATAATACGCATTTTCACCGCAAACAGAGGCCGTATGAATCAAATTTCCGGTAGCCCGGTTGATAAAATCTACCAAGCCATTTCCGGAAGCCGGATTCTTAGCAACGACTTTCCATTGCTGATACCGGTTATCTGTTTCCCGTGGTAAAACGGCAAATTTCACAGCCTCATTATCAGCGGTTACGTCGGTAATACATTTATCAGTATATCCGCTTCGTGCGCTCAAGAGGTTATACCAGACATTATCTCCTCCATTACTCAGGATATACGAATTTCCAAAGGCAACAAATTTAACTTTCGTTGCAGCAGTATTAGTAGAAGCTCCCAGCAGTATTTCGCCACTGGCTTCACGGGTCAGGTAAACATATCCAGATGTTCCGCCCGCAGGCTGAACGGAGATGCGCAGGACGTAAAAATCGCCGACGGTAGAAAGACGCCACTGCACTGAACTGTTGCTGCTCAAAAGAACTGTACTGGCTCCTTTTTCACTGTCGTAAACAGCATCCATGTTTTCTGAATAATATTTATTAACAATTCGATAAGAGCCGGTCGTAACTATTTCGACGCGCCATAACTGTTTGTTGACTTCAGCAAGGCCGCTTTCGGCCAATGGATTTCCTTGTAGCTGTCCGGCATTAGCGGTAAGATAACTGTTCGTGGCGGCGCTGCTTCCCTGCAATTGGATATAATACCACTGGGGATTAGCGGAAGTACTGAATTCCGGAGGTTGTGGCAGAGCCGCTGCTCGATAACAAAAGACAACACTTAAAAGTGTTAGAGTAATAAAAAGTTTTTGTTTCATAAGTAAATGTTTTTTAGGCATATTTTCTATTTAAAATTCCTCCGCAAAAATAAGCAATTAGTTTGGAATATTTACCAAATTATGGGTATTAATTTATGTATTCCGTTCGCCGTAATCTTCGCTCGGCGTAGTCTCTCGCTCAATGTCATCAACTTAAGAAAAATCGTCTCCCGTCATTGCGAGCAAAGCGAAGCAATCCAGCTAAGACATACACTATGGATTGCTTCAGGCTTCGCCTTCGCAATGACGAACATGTATTTCACGCTTAACTTGATGACATTGGTCTCCAGACTACGCCGGGTTAAAAGCAAAGCTCCTGCTTTGCATCTACTTGAATGTTGCAAGGCTGGAGCTTTGTTTTTAACTCGACGTAGCGAGGACGCTACGCCGAGCGAGAAGATTTACTTCACCGCAATCAATACCTTATAGACTTTCGTCTTTTTAGAAGCATAGATTTCTTTCACGATATAGATACCGGTGGTAGACGGGGCGATTACTTCAACTCCCAATAAAGTGTAATAACGCTTAGCTACTAACGTATCATCGGCAGCTATTTCGTCGATGCCAACGGTAGGATTTACCGGAATGAAATTCAAGTAATTACCTCCATCATTAGCATTCCACATAGCTACGTCTTCACCTTTACCGTCGTGATCGTTCGCATAGTAATGTCCGTTACCATCGTCCGTATTCAGGTTATAGAGTTGCCATTTACCGGCTGTTGTATCCCGTTCAAATTTGAAACTGTGGCCTTCTCCGGTGCCGGCCAACTTCATCCGGCTGTCCTCCAAATTAAATATGAGTTCTTCGTCATCATATCCTACAATTTTGTAAGCGTTCCACTGGCCTATCACTTTCCATTGTTGCATCGGTTGATTAACATCCCAATCTTTTTGCTTAACGTAATTACCACTGCCTTCACTCTCGAGTACTTTTCTTTTCTCTGCGGAACGTACAAACTGAATAAAATACCAATATTGATTATTGTTATCACTGATGAGCGGGAAATCGAGCGTAGCATCTCCGGTCAATGCGATAGATACAGGATCAGCGCCATTGCTGGTTAAGGTCAATGTAGCGCTGTAAAGTCTTTTCGCAGACGGGGTGAACGTTATGTGCAATGAATCGCCCGTGGCCGGCAAAGAAGTAGCGGAAAGAGAAAAAGCGTCAGAATCCGCTCCTGTCAAGGTAGCAACAATATTTTCCGTCAAGTTTCCACCGGCAACTACCTGCGAAATCACGCTCGTTGCTACAGAAGGAATCTTAGCAAAATCAATACTACCGTTACCGGCAAAGATCGCCGACCGATTGGCCGGGATAAACAACAACTGGTTGCCTGTGTCATTTTTGCTGTAAAGACCGGCATATTCTTTCTTGCTGTCGTTCAGATATTTATTTGCGCCTCCCTTAGTAGTAAAATTATTGTATAACTGCCAACTGTCGGTGTAGTTATAGCGTACAAAACCATGAGTTTCTCCACATTCAAATTCCGCAACCGCATATTTATTGATAAGCGAATCTTTGGTTGCGGGATTACTTTCACCTTCTACATAGCCGGGAGCATATAAAAGATTTTGATCGACATAAAGAAATTCCTGTCCTTCTATCTTACTCACAATTCTATAATTATCCCAATCGCCAACGATTTTCCATTTCAACGAATCATTTCCGAAATCAATCACCGATTGGGTAATATATTCACCTACGCCGGTAACTTTATCTATACCATTATTTTTAAGGACTAAGTTACCGCCGGCTCTGCGGGTAAACTGAATAAAATACCAATGTTCGTCCGATGTATTTTCCGAACTGAGCTTTATCGGTAATTCAAAGTCGGAACTGCCGATCAGTCTAACATATTTCGTTGGAGCATCGGTACTTGACAATTTGATATAAGCAATGAATTCCTTTTTTACATTTGCGGGCGGAGCAAACCTGACAGCCAATGTATCGGAAGTCTTAATCAATAGCCCTCCGGTACGTCCCGGGAAAGAAAAAGCATCCGCATCGCCACCGGTTGTTTCAACGCTGTCGGCATCCAAATTAACGATGCTGTAAGCGATACCGTCATCCAGACTTACTCCCGCCAAGTTGATTGACTGGGTTGGAGCGGTAGCATAACCGGCTTCTACATAACCAAATGAAATGGAATCCGAAGTCAAAATATCTTTTGGAACTTCCTGCTCAATCGAAACGGTTACGCCTTCCAGCAATCCTGTTGCTATATGCGTTACCGATGTAATACCATTCTGACTGGTGCTGAGGTAATCACGGATATAAGTCGCGCCATTGATCGTTGACTTCGTAAAGATACTGCCGGTACCATCACTGGTAATCTCGAGCTCAAATGGCGTACCGTCGGTCTTGTTAATACCTACATCTGCAATTTTAGTGTTTTTTATTCGGAACTCTGTTCTATAACCGTTAGGGAAACTCGCATCTGCGACAGGAGGCCGTACATCAAAAATCAGCCTTCTGCGGCAATTGTCCTGGTTCTTTTCACTACATTCCGACCATTTAATTCCGGCATGGAAGAGGATTGTTCCCCATGAGGCGTGAACGGCTCCCCCCATGTAATTACCGGTTTTTACTTTGATCGTCCACTTGTCTGAGGCCAACAGTTCGCCTCCGGGTATTGCGATGTTGGGGATTTCTATATCCGGCGTATCCGGTAAATCCTCAAAAGTACCATCGCCAACGATTTTATACACACCGTAAGGGCTACTCGGATCTCCTTCGATCTTTTGGCCAAATACGTTTGTTAACAGTCCTGTTAACAGGACACTAATCAATAATAAAGAAGGTTTTTTCATAAAAATAAATAAATAAATAAGTTGTTAAAAAATATACTTATCCCGGCTCCTTTTCAAAGGAAAAAGGAACCGGGGAGTTTTTGGTTTTGAACTTCGTTTCAACAGGTTAAAGGCTGAAAGCCCGATAAGCAATAGTGCAGGGCTTTCAGCTCTTAATCTCTGCTCCGTTCGGCGTAGTCTCCAGACCAATGCCGTCAACTTAAGAAAAATCGTCTCCCGTCATTGCGAGCGAAGCGAAGCAATCCAGTTAAAACATACACTATGGATTGCTTCAGGCTTCGCCTTCGCAATGACGAACCTGTATTTCGCGTTAAGTTGACGACATTGGTCTCCAGACTACGTCGGGTTAAAAGCAAAGTTCCTGCTTTGCATCTGCTTAAACGTTGCAAGGCTGGAGCCTTGCTTTTAACTCGACGTAGCGAAGACGCTACGCCGAGCGTGAACCAATGACGAGACGCTACGCCAAGCGT
>JAISFI010000365.1 GCA_031263685.1 Dysgonamonadaceae bacterium
AATGCACAGGCATTATTACATGGCGGCGAATCTTTTGACACTTTTATCAAAAGACAAAACGCCATAATTGAAAAATACGCCAACATGGTAGCACAACGTAAAGGAATGGCAAAAAAGGGGTAACGACATCCTGTAATTTTTTAAAATATGCAGCAATGAAAAGAACAGTAAATTTTTTATTAATTATGGTTTTTACCGTTTTTGCAGGATGCCGGGAAAAAAATCCTGCCGCCGTAAAAAACGGAGAGTTAACAGTGTGTTATAAATCCATGCTGACGGATACGATCGATATTCCTTTAAGTCTGTTGACCGATGAACTTCAAATAGTTAAACTTGATACCGCCGGTGCGGCGCTGGTAAAAGACGACGGAGTAACGGTCAGCGACAATTATCTTGTTGTTTCCGCATCATACAATTTGCTTCCCGCAAAACTGTTTGACCGGAAGACGGGAAAATATATCGCAGACATAGGCGCTATCGGACAGGGTCCCGGAGAATACAGCAGCGTGCTCCATACTCAAATTGACGAAAAGCATAATCGCATTTATTTTGCCACGATGATGCCTTCGCAAATTCTTTCGTACGATTTTCAGGGCAATTTCAAAGACGAAGGATTGCGTATTCCAATGCGCATTCCCAAATGTATTTTTCATGTCAACAGCAAAGATTCGATTATTACTTTTGCCGTACTTCCGTTTAAGGGGATAGAAACTCTGGTATGGAGTCAAAAAAACGGACAGGTAATTCGGAGTTATCCGGTGGGAAACCTTTCTGTTAATACTGATTTCAGTAATGAAATTATCGGAACCTTTAACAACGAAAATATCTTCGACTTTCAAGTCTTCGATTTTTCTGCAAGAAACGACAGTCTGTATCATTACGATATTACCGAAAACAAACTTACGCCGGTATTTACCATGGATTTTGACGGAGCTGAACCCGCGGCGCATATATACGTCGAATTGCCTTTACACTATATGGGTTCTCTTGTAATTGGAATGAACACGGTGAGAGACGACAGAGGCAATACTATGTCAACCCCTATTAACAAATACTATATCGTTGACAAAAAGACCCTGAAAGCCTCATACTTTCGATTAAAAAATGATTTTTTGGGAAATATTGAAATTGACTGGCCAATATGGCAATTCAAAAATGGATATTTTTCTCAAAATATGGATCCTTCGGTCTTGCGTGAACAATTAGAAAAAACGCTTGAAGAAAATAAAACGCTTTCGGAAGAAATGAGGACAAAACTGGCAAAACTGAAAGATTCAATTAACGATGATATGGATAATAACTATATCCTGTATGCAAAACTGAAAAAATAATGAAATCTCAACAGGCATGAAAAGAGCAAGCAGTATTTTGATAATTTCCCTGTTATTAATGTCAATGACAGGATGCGGAGACAGCAAACAATCAGCAGATGATTTCATCACAGTTGATGTTACGAAAAGTTATTCCCCCAAAAAAGAACTGATTCTTCAGGATTTTATGGATGTGGAATATGTTGTCTTGGAAACGAATGATGATTTTCTTCATCAGGGCTTTGTGCAGGATATTGGCAAAGAAATCATACTGGTAAAAAACCGGGTAAGTGACGGGGATATTTTTGTTTATGACAGAACAGGGAAAGCATTAAGAAAGATAAACCGTAAAGGGCAAGGCGGCGAAGAATATACGGATATTTATAATATTACCTTGGATGAGGATAAGGGAGAAATGTTTGTTAACGACATTAATAAAAGAAAAATCTTTGTATATGACTTATTCGGAAATTTTAAAAGAAGTTTTAATCATAAGGAAGGCGGCGGATCTATGTTTTATATCGACATATTCAATTATGACAAAGATGAACTGATTTGCTATGATAAATACAATGAAGAGGTCGCATTTGTTCTCATATCCAAACAGGATGGATGTATCACCAAAGAAATTAAAATCCCATTTAAGGAGAAGAAATTATTACAGCAAAGTAAAATAGAAGGAGAAATAACTTATGTTGTTACTCCCGGTTTTTACCGTACAATAATCCCTTTCGCCGGCAATTGCTTATTATTGGAAGATTCGTCTGATACGGTATACACGCTTTTGCCGGATTACAGCCTGCGTCCGTTTTTCGTAAGAACTCCGTCAATACAGTCCATGAATCCGGAAGTTTTTCTGATTTTGAGGTTTTTGTCCGACCGTTATTATTTTATGGAAACCATAAAAAATGTATTTGACTTTGATGCAAAAGAAGGATTTACGGAAATCTCTTTTATGTATGACAGGCAGGAAAAGAACTTTTTCGGATATCATGTTTACAATGGCGACTATTCGAGCAAAAAAGAAATATACATGAGCGCATTAAGACCTGTAAATCACGAAATCGAATCATGGCGGCTTTTAGAAGCTCACGAACTTGTTGAATCATACGATAAAGGTGAGTTGAAAGGAAAATTGAAAGAAATTGCTGCGACATTGGACGAAGAAGATAATCCGGTGATAATGCTGGTCAAGCATAAGAAATAAGATGAAACCTTTTCCGCATTATATTCAGTTTGATGCAATGGACTGCGGTCCGACATGTTTGCGGATGATCGCCAAATATTACGGCAAATCATATACCCTGCAAACATTGCGACAACGTTCATTTATCACGCGCGAAGGCGTTTCGATGCTTGGAATCAGTGATGCCGCGGAAACAGTAGGTTTTCATACAAGCGGAGTTCGCATAAGCTTCAAACAGTTGGTGGAAGATATGCCTCTGCCATGTATTCTGCACTGGAATCAGAACCATTTCGTTGTATGTTACAGGATTAAAAAGAAAGGGCGAAACGATTATGCCATAAGCATTGCCGACCCTGCCGCCCGCAAATCGGTATTTACCAAAGCGGAATTTCTGAAATGCTGGATAAGTACAAAAGTTCAGGGCGAGGACACCGGAACGGCATTGATTCTGCAGCCCGGTCCCGAATTTTACGAAGAAAAGGATGAGAAAAACAAGGAAAAATCAATAAAGGGATTACGCTTTTTTGCCCGCTATTTGCGTCCCTATAAAAGTCAGTTATGGCAACTTGTCGTGGGCATGATGGTTGGCAGCGCTTTACAGTTAATTTTTCCGTTTCTCACACAGGCAATGGTCGATACCGGAATCGGGACAAGCAATCTCAATTTCATTACGCTCATATTGATTGCCCAGCTAGTATTGTTTACCACACAGCTGGGAGTGAATTTCATCCGAAGCTGGATTGTGCTGCACATGAACTCGCGCATAAACATAACTTTAATCTCCGACTTTCTGGCAAAGCTGATGAAATTGCCGATGAGTTTTTTCGATACGAAAATGGTCGGGGACATAATGCAGCGCATAGGCGATCATGGACGAATACAGGGCTTTCTTACGGGGACTTCGCTTAGCGTGATATTTTCTTTCGTGAACTTTATCATATTCGGGATAATACTTGCATATTACAATCCGTTAATACTTTTGGTTTTTGCCATTGGAAACACATTCTATGTACTGTGGATACTGTCGTGTATGAAATTTCGCAGGGAACTCGACCACCGGAGATTTGCACAGGCGTCAAGCGAACAGAGTACCGTTGTACAGTTAGTAACCGGAATGCAGGAAATAAAGTTAAGCAATTGTGAAAAACAGAAACGCTGGCAATGGGAACGGATACAGGTGAAGCTGTTCAAAATCAGCGTACGGGGATTGGCGTTGGGACAGTATCAGGAACTTGGCTCGGTATTTTTCAATCAGGCAACAGGTATATTGATATCCTTCATAGCAGCCAAGGCGGTTGTCGACGGCGATATGACGCTCGGAATGATGATGTCGCAAAGTTATATCATCGGACAGTTGTCTGCCCCTATCGGACAGTTCATTGGCTTTGCACAGTCGCTGCAGGATGCAAAAATCAGCCTCGAACGTCTTAACGAAATACACAATAAAGAAGACGAAGAACAGACTGTCGATTCAAAACTGACTGTCCTGCCGGAAGACAAGACCTTCAATGTGGAAAATCTTTACTTCAGCTACGACGGAGCCGACAGGGATTATGTACTTGAAGATGTAAGCGTAAAAATTCCTCACAATAAAATAACAGCCATAGTGGGAGCAAGCGGAAGCGGGAAAACTACGCTGGTAAAGTTGTTGCTGGCTTATTATAATCCCAACAGGGGAAATGTCAATCTTGGAGAAGTACCCATAAGGAATATAAATCCGCATTTATGGCGCAAAGTAACCGGAGCGGTTATGCAGGAAGGGTTTATATTTTCCGACACTATCGCCGGGAATATCGCTCCCGGAGAAGAATACCGAAAGACTGATGTATGCAGTGAAAGTCGCCAATATCCGGGACTTTATTGATTCTCTCCCTAGGCTACAATACCAAAATAGGTATGGAGGGCAATGGCATAAGTCAGGGACAAAAGCAAAGAATACTGATTGCCCGCGCAGTGTACAAGAATCCTCAATTCCTGTTTTTTGATGAGGCAACCAATTCCCTGGACGCCAACAACGAAAAGCAGATAATGAAAAATCTGCAGGAGTTTTACAAAGGTAAGACAGTGGTGATTGTTGCTCACCGCCTGAGTTCTGTGCGACATGCCGACAATATAGTGGTTCTGGAAAAGGGAAAAGTTGTAGAACAGGGTACGCATGAAGAACTTACGAAAAAACGGGGCGCATATTATACTTTGGTTAAGAATCAACTGGAATTGGGACAGTAATTATAAGAAGATATGAACACAGATGATATGGACATAAAAGAAGAAAAACCGATAGAACTTCGCGGCGAAGAATTACACGAAGTTTTGGGCAGTGTTCCGCCCTGGATTTTACGTAGAGGTATAACGCTTATAGGAATAATTGTAATTGTACTTCTTGTCGGTTCGTGGTTTTTCAAGTATCCCGAAACGCTTCCCACGACAATGGTATTGACAGGAAAAACTCCTCCGGCAGCGATTGTCGCTAAAACAGGCGGACGTTTGATGAAACTGTATGTTGCAGACAAACAGGCTGTAAACGGTGGCGAATATCTTGCAATAAT
>JAISFI010000187.1 GCA_031263685.1 Dysgonamonadaceae bacterium
AATCAAGCCATACGCCCTCGTCAACGTCGCAACCGGATCGGTCGGCGAGCCTGTCGAGCCGTCGTTTCCTGTCGGAGCAAGGTAGATATCTACCGCAAAAGAAGCTGTTGCTGCCTGGAGCAACAGTAAAAGAATGACTGTTTTGTTTCTGATTGCTTTCATGATTAATTGTTATTTGAAATAATTACTTTATGAGTTTCCGATGATTGCCGGTAGTGTGTTTTCAGCAAATAAACCCCGGCCTGAATATTTGCCCAATGCGGTTTTTCTTCACTGTTCCACATCCGGATGCGAATGCCGGACAAGTCAAACAGTTCGATTTGCAGGATTTCCCGTTTACCTGTACTTGAAACGGAAGGAACAACGCTGGGTGCGCTGTTCATATTCGGCACTGTAAACCCCTCTTCTCCGGCAGGAATCCTGTAATTAAACGCCAGGCTGAAATTATACAGCGGATAGGGACGGTTGTAGATAATATCGCCGCCCTCGTCCATCGGCTCGCGCGTGACGGGACGGAACGATTCTCTCACTACGCCGACACAATCTGCCTTATCCACACGCGGATAGACAAAATCGCCGTTTTCGTCTTTCATATCGCCATCTACATAATTCGACTGGGCTTGAAACGGGTCGCTGTCGCGCAGGTTGCCGACGCCGTTAATGGTGTTTTTCTCGCCGTAAAGCACTTCCACATCTCCGATTAAGTTGTTGGCAGCAGTCAGTTCCACGCTGTTGCCCACGATTTGTACCTGGGTAAGCGTTTGCTTGCTGTTGTTCAAATACATTGAAAAACCGTAATTGCTGCGTTTCTCCAAAATCAGCGAATCGAAAACCAAAGGCGGAACGGGAACACGGTATTCGATGCGGATTTTCTTCGGATTTTGCGCATCGCGGTACAACGCTTCCGGCTGCAAGGGCTTGAAATCTTCGCCCAGAACCTGCGTCCTGTAATACACCTTGGCCATGTATTCGCCGTACCAGCGGCTTCCGTTGGAACACAGGTGATTGTTGCTGAAACTCAACGGATAGGTTGGCCCCACGCAAACAATATCGTCCTGTTCGTTCGAGGCTTCCAGTTGCGCCATGCCGATGAGCAGTTCGCGGTTGCCGTTTGTCCATCCGCCGCCGGTCTGATAGGTATAAAATATTGGTTTATCCGTCTGTTTGTAATACTCCTGAATATCGGCCTGCATGTCGTTTTTCAGTTGAATCATCGCCGCCTTGTATTCGTCTTTGGGCAGTTGGGTGGAATTGTAATCGTTTTCGCCCTGCATCCAGTAAATAGCCGGACAGGAAATGGTGCTTCCGGTGCGGGCCGTAATTTTTCGCCCCTGATTAATCGCGGTTAAGAAATCCCGTTCGTACAGGCCGCGTTCCGAGCCTTTGGAGAGGTTGGCAATCGGCTGTGCGCCCGTACCGCAGGAAGTAGCGATGAAGCGTGTTTCGTCTGTCGGCGAATCCCTGTTTTTTTGCAGTTGCAAATGATTGACAGCCGCCACAAGCGGATTTTCGCAGGTAAGCGAATAGGAAATCTGTCGGGTTGAAACCAGGGGGCGCAACGAATCAAGATGAGCATTTCCGTGAGCAATCCACATTTGGTCGCCAATCATGTAATTGCCCGGAATGTTTTCTGTCGAAATGGGATAAAACGATTCCTGTCCATCCGAAAGGCTTTGTCCGTAGATGATAAAATGCAGGTAATCGTGCGGGTCGGGATTGGTAACGATGAACTTGGCAGGGACCTCTACCGCGCCCGCCGCGCATTTTCCGTTCGCAAACGCGCGGATATTGCCCAACTGGTCGGTGTTGATATTCAGCGCCTGCAAATACTGTGCATCGCCTTTCTTCAAAGCGTCCGAATCGAAATCCGGTGGAATACTGTTTTGCGAAGCAATATAACCGGCGCTCGGCGCGGCCAGTCCTGCGGCTTTCCTTGTGCCGTAGCCCACCGTGTTTCCTGCCGGAACGCTGCCCGACAGGCCGGCAAGCTGCCCGACAAAAGAGTTGTTGACGAAGGCGTTGTTTCCGAAAGCGCCTTGCGCAACGCCGCCTGTCCCGCCGCTGAAACCGATGTCGCGGTAAGCCGGACTTCCGTTGTTTTCGCCCACGTTGTCTTCCCAAATGCTGTTGTAAACCTCCAGTTGGAATTGTCCGTCGGTATCGCGCACGTTCAAGCCGCCGCAATGACCGCCGTTGCCTTGCGAACTGTTTTCCGTCACGGTGACATTCACAAAGGCCAGCCAGCTGTTGACGCCGCTTTTTCCTGAAACATAGATAGCTCCGCCATACGTTTTTGCGCGGTTTTTGTAAATGGTAGAATTGATGACGGATACGCCTGAGTACCTGTTGGCCGTGTTGTTGTCGATAAAAATAGCGCCGCCGCCGTTGCCGGTCGATTCGTTGAAGGCAATGAGCGAGTTTTGAATCGTTACATTCGCTTCGTCAGCCGACGAACCGAAGAGGGCGATACCGCCTCCCTGCCGGGTGGACTGATTGTCGCGGATAATGCAATTCAGGATAAGGCATTTCCCCGAATTATCTATCCGGATGGCGCCGCCTTCGGCAGTTGTGTAGCCGTTGCGAAATGTCAGGTTTTTCAATGTGGCTTCGCCTTCGGCATTTTGAAGATGAAGGATACGCGAAGTATTTCCGCCATCGAAGCCCGAAAGCATTTCCGTGCTGCCTTCGATGACGAGGCGGATGTTCCGGTTGATGAGCGTTTCGCTCGAAACGGGAATGATGCCGGAGACTTTTATCACGTAATCCGTTCCGCCGGTTGGGATTAAGCCGACGGCTTTCGTAAGCGTGGCTACAGCCTTTTCGGGCGTAGCGCCGTCGCCGGCATCGCTACCGCCGGACGAAAGATAAATATCGGTAGCGAAAGCCGCGCCGGCAAGAAATAAAAACAAGAATGACAGTAAATTTCTTTTCATGAGATTTATATTTTTTGTTTTAATTTGCTCCATAAAAATACAGCGCGCCGTAACTCCAGTTCTGTCCCTTGACGCCCGGATAATTCGGTCGATCCATCGTGAGAAGCACATAGCGGCAGGGGTAGCCTTCGGGCAGCGGTACGACGCTCGCCCAGATGCGTCCGGCAGGCTTCGGCCAGTGGGGTTGCAGGTGGAGTTTCAGTTCGCCGAGTTCTTCCAGGCCGGGGTAGGAGTGGACGCGCAAATTGCCGTGTCCGCCCATGAAAGCGTAGGTTTTTCCGCCGATTTTCTGAAGGGAGGTGCCGGTGGCATTCTGCTCGATGGGCGGTGTGACCGGGGTGAAGCGGCCGTTCCATGTGTCGGATTCGTACATGCGTGCGGCGATGTTTCCCCGGACGAAGGCGCTGGTCAGCAGTCGCCACTTTTTCGCGTCGTTGTCGTAAAAGATGCAGGGGTCTTCGTTGCGGCCTTCCAGCATTTCGGGCTCTATCCGCTGGGCTTTCATTACCGAAAAGCCCCGGCGCGGGTCGTGTTGCGAGGTGGCGGTAATCAAGCCGGTACTGGCGCGGCCTTCCCGATGGGCGCTGCCGCCGAAATCGCAGGCGTAGGCGCGCCATTCCTGCGCATTTCTATCAAAAAACAGGTGCGCGGCATAATCGTTGCGCAACATTCCGTCGCCGTGGTCGAAGACAATCATGCCTTCGAAACGCACATCGAAAACAGAGGGATTCACGCTTAGCACGCCCTGCACCGATTGCGGCGTGTCCAGTCCGCGACAGGAGAACGTGAACCACAGGCGGCCGTCGTCGAGGTAGGGACTCAAGTCTTCGTGCGAAACGGGACGGATGTCAGCCTGTCCGATGCCCGGCGACAGGTAAGACGATACTTTGTTGATCAGCACCTTGCCTTTCAGGTTGGAAATCAGATTGAAGGTCGTGTTTTGCAGGGTTTCCCGCCGACGGAAATCCAGCACGTCGCCGAAATGTTCCTTCACCGGCAGGTGACCGATGTAGCGTGTTTCGCCGTTTTCCGTTAGGAAGATTCCCAGCGAGCGGCCGTACAACTGTACTCTCAGCACGAAGCCGGATTCCGGCAGCTTGCAGGGAAAGACCGTGTCGCGCAACAGTTGGTTGTCCTTGACAATGCGAACGGCGATGCCGTTCTGTTGCTGTGCAACCACCTGTATCCGGTCGCGCAGGCCGAGGCGGGCAAATTCCAGGCCAGTTTCCGCTTCGCCGAAATGTTCTGCAATGTCCAGTTCATAAGTGGCGTATGGGTTTACGCCGCCGATATAGAGGGTTGCCGGATTTTTCCCGCAAGAGTTATCCAGCAACAGCTTTCCCGATTCGATTTTTGCTCGGAAGCTTTCGTCGCTCACCGCTTCCTGGTTTTCCGAGACGGAAAATGCCGGGTGCATCGACTGAAATGCTACTGTTTCGGCTGAAACAAGTTCATTCAGCAGCAGATTATTGGAAAACAGGAAGCGACGGACGGCCATCCGCCGGAATTGCAAATCCAGCGGGCTGGTTTCCTGTGCACAGAGTGCGGTACATCCCGACAACAACAGGCTAAAGAGGATTATTTTTCGCATAAGTACGTTTTTGATGGATTAAGAACAGGCGCAAAGATAGGAGGCAGGTATTAAATTTTTCAGGTATTCTTTATTACTTGTGTATTAAAAAGCTATTAAATTGGAAAATGGATATGTTATGCAGCAGGTTTTAGTTGTTCCGTTGCAGCAGGGTCGTGTGTAATTGAAAAATTTTATCTACATTTGCGTGCATAAAATTGTATATTCCCGTCGATTATGAATACAAATAGAGATATGCCCGTCGGCATACAGGATTTTGAGAAACTGCGTACAGGCAACTATGTTTATGTAGATAAAACGCAATATGTTTATGAATTGGGACGTAAGGACAGGCCTTATTTTCTCGGTCGCCCGCGCCGATTCGGCAAGAGTCTGTTTATTTCCACGCTCAAAGTGTATTTTGAGGGAAAAAAAGAACTTTTTGAAGGACTGGCCATTACTGAACTCGAAAAAGACTGGATTCAATATCCGGTTATTTACCTGGATTTTAATAAATCGGCAAGCAACGATGTGGAAACCATGAATGCTATGCTGGATTTCATTTTAAGAAACCATGAAGAACGGTGGGCAATAGAACAGAAGTCCGATTCGCTTTCCGTGCGTTTTAGCAATCTGATTGATAAAGCTCACGATAAATTTAAGCAGAAAGTAGTCGTTTTAATCGATGAATACGATAAGCCGTTGATAAATACAATGGATAAGCCTGAAATAAATGAACAGATTCGTGAAATTCTCAAAGGATTTTACGGCGTTCTCAAAGGAGCGGATGCACATTTGCGGTTTGTATTTCTCACGGGAGTTACCAAATTTTCCAAAGTCAGCATTTTTAGCGACTTGAATCAGCTTATTGATATAAGCATGGATAAACGTTTCTCCGGAATTTGCGGTATTACGCAGGCAGAACTGGAAGAAAATTTCGTGCCCGAAATAACGGAGCTGTCGGAAACATATAAAACCTCTTATGAAGAAACGCTTGCAGCACTTAAAAAGCGCTACAACGGCTATCATTTTTCCGAAAATCTGGAAGGTGTTTATAATCCGTTCAGTTTATTGAACACTTTTAATTCGCAGACATACCGCTATTACTGGTTTGCCACCGGCACGCCGACTTTTCTTGCAAAAGCGCTGCGAAATCAGAATTATGACATTTGCAAGTTTGATAATGATGTCCGGATTGTAGCAAATTTGGTGATGGACTACCGATTTGAAAATCAAAACCTTGTGCCGTTGCTTTATCAGAGCGGTTATTTGACAATAAAGTCGTATGAACAGGACGAAGACTCCTATGTTTTAGGATTTCCAAACGAAGAAGTAAAATACGGTTTTTTGAATGAACTCTTACCTGCATTTGTACTCACGCCAATAGAAACGGGTAAATTTTCAGTTATTTATTTTCTACGGCAGCTAAAAAGTGCCGATATTGAAGGTTTTATGACTTCCCTGAAAGCCTTTTTCGCCGATATTCCCTACGACGACATCAAGCTGGAACACCGCGACGAACAGTATTATCAACATGTTTTCTATCTGCTATTCACGCTGATGGGACAGTTCGTACAGACAGAAGTAAAAAGCAGCAAAGGACGCGCCGATGCCATTGTGAAAACGGCCAACAGCATCTACGTCTTCGAGTTCAAAATGGACGACAGCGCTACTGCCGAAGATGCCCTGGCGCAAATCAACTCCAAAGACTATGCAATCCCATACTTCGCCGATCATAGAAACCTTGTGAAAGTCGGCGTGGAATTTTCACAAAAGGAAAAAGGCATAAAACGATGGATTACGCAATAAGTTCAGATTTATACAATGCTACCAGCCGGTCGAAAGCGATTGTAGCGCCAGCCAGCGGAGAAGTGGAATAAAGCAATACGATTTCCATGCTTTTTCCCTGAATAACAACCGAAGTTTGAAGTGGCCGTTTGCCTTTCGGAATTTTAAAATCAATATTTGCCAGGGCTAAATATTCCTTGAACCAGCGGATGGCGCTCGAAGGCCCCGAACTGCTGGTAAATATGATTTTCCGGACGGAGGGATTTTCCTGCAATAATCGAAAAATATCCATATACTTAACGATTTCCAGGTTTTGATCTAACGAATTACCGGCTTTCCGCTGGATGATTTTACCCATGTCGGACACGCCGGTTTTCAATTGGCAGAGGATTTCTTTTCTTTCCCTTACGGCTTCCTCTCCGGTAAGATATTGAAGTTCCCGTCCGGCTATCCTCGCCATTATTTTCCAGAAATAGTTGTTTTTGTTCGGATAAAAGAAATCGAACGACCAGTTGCGCAGGGTAGGGGGGAACGTTCCTATTATTAGCGTCCTGGCTTCGGGCGGAAGATACCAGTTCCATGGATGAATTTCCTGTTGCATCATTGGATATTCGTTAACATTGAGCTGATCGTAAACGATTTGGAAGAGCCGCCTTCATAACTTCCTCCTGTATTATATCCGTTTTTGTTTACACCGCCGGTGATTGTTCCGCCATATTGTAAAATGTAACTTCCATTCGATAAGTTGGGATCGGTAAATAGAACCACCATCGAGGAAGAGCTTCCTCCGCCGGGGCCGCCGCCACCGCCACCACCGGCAGGAAATGCCGGCATCTGGTAAAGCAAAATTATTTCTCCGGACGATTTCTTTATGCAAATGGCTTTGTTTGCAGTACCTGTATATTTGATAGCGGGTTGTGTACAGACGTTTGTTGTCGGATTACTGGTTGCCCCTCCTGTTCCGATAATGGTCCCTCCTGAAATGCTAAAAGTATTATTATCGCAGTCAAAACCTTCTTCGGGCTGTTTTGTTCCGTTGGCGATGGTAAATCCGCCGGTAATCGTTAGTGTTCCATTGCTGTCGATTGCATCGTTTCCGCTGGAGACACAGTAGGTAGTTCCACCGTTGATGGCTATATGATTAGCGGCATTGATACAGTCGTCGTAAGTATGTATTTCAATATCTCCGCCATGAATGGTTAAAACGCTTTTACTTTCGAGACCTTCGCCACCTTCGGTCGTTTGAGTGCAGTTTACCCGTATTGTTCCACTGTTGATGGTGAGATTTCCTTCGCATTTAATGGCCTTCGGATTTGCATAATCGGCATTATTGCCGCCGCCGCCACCACCACCACCGAAACCGCCGCCGCCACTGCTCCCCGAAACAAGGAAACGTTGTCCGGATGTAGCTGCATCTATCATTAAGTTTTCATCTGCATTTCCGATGACTCCAATGGTCAGATTACCATCGGCCGAGATCGCTTTTCCTCCTGTACCGGAACTGCTACAAGTAATATTTCCGTTTAAGAGATAAATGTTTTTGTTGCTTTTTATGCAGCAGGCCGTGTAGGAATCGGTTATGCCTTCCTGATTTTTATAAGTAGCACCATCTCCACTTGTAGAAATGGTAATATTTCCGTTGTTGACCGTAATATCTCCATCGGCCGATAAACCTTTTCCGCCGTTGGCTGAACTTTTGCTTTCAATCAGGATATTTCCATTGTTGACCGTAATTGTTCCGTCGGATTTTATTGCCGTGCAATACGAAGGGTCGTAACCATTCCCCGAAGCATTTAATACTGCTGCTCCGGATGTAATGATCGAGACATTTCCATTGTGAATGAAAATATCTTTTTTACTGCTTAATCCTTTTGATTGAGCGCCGGAAACGGTCATCGTAATCGTTCCTCCGTTAACGGTTAAAATACTGTCACATTTGATTCCTTTCACATCGTCGGTCGAAGAAGTGATTTGTATACTTCCGCCGGTGATTTCAAAAGTTCCCGCTCCGGCGTCGATTCCGTCACCGGCAGCGTTTATGTTCAGAGACCCATTCTTCATATCAAAACTTTCGGAATGAAATCCGTCGGAAACGGCAGCAGGAACAGTGATATCGGCATTTTCTATTGTTATCGATTTATTGCTTGATATTGCGTGCTTTGCCTTTCCTGTGATCTGTAAATTTCCATTGCCGCCGAATATCAAAGCGCCTTTAGCGATTAATGCAGCATTTTTTGTATTTCCGCTTCCATCCGACAGTTGATTGGAGTATTCAGTGTTTATTGTAAGGTTTGTTTCGCTTGTAATCTGTATCGCCGGATTGACCGGATTGGTAAGCTGTAGATTGCTTAATGTGAGATGGATATCCTGATTGCTTTGGACGGTCAAAGATCCGTTTTCGCTACTGCCCGAAAGGAAATATTCAATATCCGCCGGAGCATTTGTCGCCGTTACTGAAACATGCGCCTGATTTGCCGTTATATTAATTCCCTGATCTTCAAATGGATTAACAATTATAGCCTGATTATCGCTGTAGGTGATATAAATCATGTCGGGAGCCGGTTCCTGCGTAAAAGTTATACTGTCTATCGATGAAAGGGTAAATGTTTTTGACAGGCCATCTCTCAAATTAAATACGGACGAGTAATCCCGGAAACTGATGTGATCGATTCCCGATACGGAAGTCTGATACAGTATGGAATTGCCTTGATGGATATTGATTGTATTCTGTGCAAATATAGATGATGCTACTAATAAGGCGATTGTAAGAAGTGAAATTTGCTTTTTCATAACTTGATTAATTTTACGGTGTTATTATCTATTTTCGCCAGATAAAAACCTTTCGGTAAAAAACTTATATCAATATTTTCATTGGCGTTGTACTCTCCCGACAGGAGTGTTTGCCCGTCGGTCGAAAACAGGATGAGTGAAAGTTTCTGATCGACAGTATTCGTTATTTGAATCAAATCGCGCGCCGGATTGGGATAAATGTTTAAGCCCTTTTGCTCTGTTTTTAGCGTTGCATTATCCGTACCGGTAGAAGGGAAAGTCAGATTTCGAATCTGTGTTCGCAGGATTGTCACCGGATTTTCATTCAGTTCGTCGATCAGTAAATTTTCTTCATCAAAATAGATTCTCCCGTTTTCAGGGATGGAAAATTCTTTATTTTCGCCGTTGTTTAATAAGATATTTACTTTTACTTGAGCAATGCCCTGCGCAGAAATCAACAGTAAAGTCATGAGGCAAATGACATGGAAATGAATACTTTTCATTGAGTGTATTTTTTATTGAGCTGCAAATATATTTACTTTTTACCGGATAACATAGCGAATCGGGGCAAACGCATGATAATTTTGGGTGTATTTCAAATTGTCGCAGTCGCAATGACGGGCAGGAACAAAAAAACCTTTCAGAATATTTTGTTTTCCAATTTTTTACATTACATTTGCGCCGAACTTTTTAAAAGTGAAAAGAGAAAAACGAAAAGTGAAAAGTTTTTATTTATGATAGTTGTGGAAAGGAATAACATGAATTTGTGCTTTCTTAACGAGAATTATTTGGAGACTTCGAATAATTTCGTAACACACACACACACACACACACACACCTCCTAATGTCCCACCCGCCCCCTCTGAAAAAGGCGCAAAGAAACAAAAATATTTTTACATATCAAAAGCGCAAACCTCAAGCCGTATCTCTGCGGACTGCTGTTTGCGCTTTTCCGCATTTGTCCCGATCCAACAACAACAAAAGTTTATACAAATGAATAGAACAATGAACAGAATTTTAATTATAGCGTTACTGACTGCGCTATGCTGCCTCACAACGCAGGCGCAACAACAGGCGGATTCCGTCATTTTCCGCTTTATCATCCACAACGACATGTTTTTCATGCAGGGCAACGAGGCCGAAATCGAACGCCTCCACAGCTTTACGGACAGGTATCACGCCGAAATCACCGACGGACAAATGCCCGTCCGCGTGGACGGATACTGCTCCGACCTCAAAATCGCCCGCACCCGCTCCAACCGCATCAAGTCGTGGCTCATCCTGAAAAAGGGGCTGAAAGAAGCGCATTTCATTACCCGCAACCATGCCGGAACCCATCTCGGTGAAAAGAATGT
>JAISFI010000430.1 GCA_031263685.1 Dysgonamonadaceae bacterium
ACAAGCGAATCCTTCACTAACGTTAGAGATTCCGAACCGTAAAATTCGGGGAACTGATTACTTGACGATACTTCATCGAAGTCGTCCGTACACGCTGTCCAGCCCAGAGCCAGACCCAACACTGCGGCGATTATGCCGCTTCTGAAAACTTTGTGTTTCATAAAAAAAAATATAATAAATAATTCCCATGCTTGGATTGTAGAGGCGGCATGGAATTTCGTCTCTTATGGAATAATTGCACTGATAATTTCACTCCACGGACCCTGTTGTCCTTTTTCGTTTTCCCAGCAGATAACGAAATAGACCGTCCGTCCGCGTTCCTCTTCGGTAAATTCGAAGACGTGCGGCGTGCGGGTCGCGAGCACGCTGCGGGAAAGGACGTCGGGATCGGCAGGGGGCGTGTCGAGCACGGCAAACCGGATAACGCCGCCAATGACGCCGTAGGGTTTCGCCTTGCTTTTCGGGGAGTCCTGATCCTGAAAGTCGATGGCAACGCGCCTCACATCGACCACCCTGGCGGAAATCAGCGGACGCTTCGTCGGCATGGGAAGGCTGGTCGGCCTCTTGTCGTGGATGTGCAGCCCGAGGGCGATGCGCTGATCGTTCGTAATAACGGGATTCTGCAGACGGAAAGATACCATTGCCCGAATCCGCGAACAGAGCAGGTCGCACGCCTCATCCTTTTGGGCGATGACGACCGGCGTTCTCATGGGACTGTCGGCCTTTGCGTGAAGCGCCGAGAAATTTGCAGTCGCCGTTTGCAGGTCACTTACTTCATTGCCGGGGATTTCCCATCTACCGGCGTTCAAACTCACTTGCTCGGCAAAATTGGCGCTCCATGCTACCAGTTCTGCACTTTTTCTTGGAAGATAATCCATAAATTCTTTTTTAAATGGTTGATTATAAATTAACTGAAAACTAAAAGTTAAAAACTAAAAATTAAAGCCTGGAGGTTTCGTTCCCGGGTACGGAGGTTTCGTTCCCGGGTACGGAAGTTTCGTTCCCGGGTACGGAAGTTTTGTTCCCGGGTACGGAAGTTTCGTTCCCGGGTACGGAAGTTTCGTTCTCGGGTACGGAAGTTTCGTACCCGGGTACGGAAATTCCGTACCCAAGCCCGGAAGTTTCGTACCCAAGCCCGGAAGTTTCGTATCCGGGTACGGAAATTCCGTACCCCCGCCGGAGTGTGTCCATCTTTCGGAAACAGAAAAGAAATAGGGTGTATAAGGAAGTTCCCTGAAAGAAAAAAGCAAAATGCGCTGGATTGTGACATATTATTAGAATTAATCCGGTGCAAAGGTATGGGATACTTCGATACGAAAAAATCCCCATTTATGGGGATTTTTTGCTTGATGAATCCCCATTTCATGTTAGAGGATTCTTCCGTTTGGTTTACTTTGTGTTGCTTACCAGAAAATCACGTACTTTACGGCGGGTTGATTTTCGGCGTATGCTTTCTGCACGTCGCGATACGCCCTTATGCGTTCCCGTTCCAGTCTTTCCTTGCTTTCGATTGCTTTTTGCTGAGCGCTCCATGCACGGTTGTCCAGCGCTTTGATGCGCTCCGATATTTGCTGGGAGAGTTTCCGCACTTCATTAAAGCCGCTGGCATTGGGGTCGATGCGAACGAGAATTTCTCCGGCTTTTTGAGCGCCTTCGGCGTTCTGTTCGGCATTCCACACGGTGGTGGCTTCGGCAAGGTACATTTTACATTCGCGGTCTATTTTCTGCTGATAAACAACGGCTACGGCGCTCATCGCTTTCGGGTAGCAGGCTGTACACTCTTCCGGTACGGACATCAGCTTGTAGATGGCTTCATCGTGTTGCTGCGCCGACGAGAGGGCTTGCGATTCGCGAATAATGGCGTCGCACCTTTCGTTGTAGTAGGCTATGATTTTTGCCTTGCCCTGTTCGATGAACTTCCTGTAGTCGGGATTCGCGACTTTGATGTTTTTCAGGGCGTCCATGAACGCCTTGGTTTCATTGTCGCCGACTCCCGTTACGGATGTGTTGCAGGTGGCAAACGTTTTCCCGTCGTATCCGTCGCCGATGTAGAAAGTCACGTCCATTTTATATGCCTGCTTGGGCGGCGCGGTTGGCGTAATGAACTTTTCGACAATGACAACGTTTGCCGTAAGAATGAAGCGCGAATATCCCGGATCGGCGGCAATTCCCTGTCGGGAGGCGATTTGAGATACTTTGTTGTGCAGCATTTTCTGTGCGTCGGGCGTAAGCTCGGTATCGTCCGGTATCCATATCGAAAGCGCAATTTTGGAGACGTCGCTCCGGGACACCTGTTGGGCAAAGGCGTTGCCGACGCCCGATACCAAAGCCAGTAACAGCAAAATTTTAATCTTTTTCATTGTTTTACCGTTTCAAAGTTATTTTTCGCCGATAACCAACTGGGCTTGTCCCAGACCTTTCATCATCAGTTTGGATTCGATTTGATAATCGCTTTTCAGCATTTTGCGCAGGCCATCTGCCCAGTTTCGGGTATCGAGTGCGCGGCCTTTGTCGTTGTAGAGGGGGATTCGCACCTGTTCGAGCACCATCATCTGTTCGGTGGCGTCGGAGGTCGAGAACCGTCCCTGAACGGTATTGTCCGATACCCAGTTTTCGATGAGGGTGCGCAATTCTTCGCCATCGTATTCCGATTCCAGATCACCGTCGAAAGTGTCCCAGACGCGGATGCGGAGGGCTACTTCGCGGCCGTTTTCCATCATGTCGTCGAAGTGTTTTTGCAACTGTTCGTTGAAGTTATCCAGGTGACTCACTACGGCTTCTTCCAGCAACACCGGCAGTTCTGCCGAAAAAGACGGCTGTCCGGTACCCGATGCGCCGGCAATTTGCTTGTCGGTATAGGCGTCGAGGCCTTGCAGGTTGAAGGTGACGGATGTTTTCGGCCCCGTTTTGTTCAGCGTCCAGGTCAGTTGCATGATGATGTCGGCTTTCGCCACTTTCTTCAGTTTGTCGATGGGGCTTTCCGCGAGGGTAGATCCGCCTTTGCTTGTCAGCAGCGCATCTTCGGCATCCTGATTGGCCAGTGATTTTAACGACGATTCCAGGTTTTTCAGCGGGAAACCGCGTTCGGCCATCAATTCATTGATCTTGCTGATGACGAGCAGCAGTTGTGCGTCGTTTTGCAGGGCTTCCTTGTAGTCCGGTACTTTCACCAGCGTTCCCTGATTGTCGTATCCCAGCATAAAGCCGTTCTGGTTGCACCATAAATCGCTCGGCACTACCATGATTGTGGGCTTCTTTGCCTGCGAAAAGGCTGACATGCCGGATCCCAGCATCAGCAGCAATACAAAAATTCTGACTGTTGTTTTCATTGTTTAAAATCCTCCTCCTAATTTACTGATGATACCTGCGGTTTCCAATTCACTCCTTAAGGCGGCTACGTTGACGGAGACGATGACGCCGATTTTGTATTCGCTGCCGATTTTCAGACGGTCGCCGGGCGCAATGGCGCCGTTATTCGCGAGGCTCACAAATTGCTGATATTTCCCGCCGGTTGCGAAGAAGGGCTTGAAATAATCGGCTTTTTCGGTTTCTACGGCTGCATTGGATACCAGCGCTTTCCGTCCGGTAATGACGCCTGCTTTTCCGGTAAAGCCTTTGAAGACGACGCTGTGGACGGCATTTTTCTTGGCCTGTTCTGTCGCCGTGTCGGGATTCCGGGAATAAGTCCATACTTTTAACTGATAGACGCCTTGCGTTCCTACATCGACGGGTTCAACTTCGTAACGGAACTCTTGCGTGTCCTTGTCTGCAATTTGCTGTGACGTTTTGCAGCCAAACAGGATGACTGCGATGGCAATGATGCTGCCAATTTTACTTACTTGTTTCATAATTGATTTGTTTTTGAGAAAAAATATGTTTGATAATCATTATTTTATTTGACGGAGCAACATGCCGGGTTGGGCTTTTCCAACTTTTTTGAAACTGGTGGCTGTGATCGGATTGCCGTCTTTGCCAATGATTTCCGATTCGGGCGTTTCGCCGCCGTTGTAGCGGTTATCCCATACGAGTTTCTTATCGACGCTGGTCGTACCGACGCGCACGTATTTTGTCCGTCCCGTTTCGGGATCCTGATTCATTTCCAGGACTTCAAACTTTTCGCCGCCGCTCAGGCCTTCTTTCATTCCTATCTGGGCAGTGAGCGGATCGGGTGCGGTCAGGACGGCCACTTTGGGCTTGAAGACGTCGTACTTCTTTTGCAGTTCGGCATAGACGTTATCAATGTTGCGGACTTCTACTTTCTTGATGGCGCCGATAGCTCCGTCGAGCGCGAAAAGCACAGTGCTCGAATTGTTTTGAACGCCGACCAGTTCCAGCTTGAAATCCATTTTGTCGAACTCGGCAGGATTGTCCCATGCGTTCTGGTAGAATGTAGCGGCCACTTCTTCGTTCCACACCAGCTTGTAGAGCCAGGTTTTGGAGAAGAGCGTTTTTCCGTCTTTGGTTTTATCGTACAGAATATCGGCGGCTTTCTTCGCTGCCACCTGTACGAGGGCGTTCTGACCGTTTGCTACCTCGTAGGCGGCTTCACGTACAAGGGCTGCTACCAGTTCGTTGTTGAAAAACATGAATTGGGTGAACGATACAAAGGTGTTGTTCAGCAATTCTTCGCCGGCATCGGCCAGGAGCGCTTTGCCGCGTGTGCTTTGCTGGGCGATACCGGCATCCAGTTCGGAGGCGTTGTAGTGTCCGCGCTGCTGGATGAGTTCCATATTAAACGTCCCGTCGTCGGAGCGGTTGAACCACTTGGCCACCAGTTGCCGGCCAACGTGCTCTGCTTCGATGACCGAGTCGATTTTTGCCTGTATATCGGTTTTCCCCGTTACAAGTGCGAAGATTCCTTTTGTATTGAGGGATTCATTGCCCAGCGATGCGACTTTGAAAGGAATATCGTGTTTGTCATATTTATCCGGAAACGGATATTCGTTCCAGATCTGCACGATGGTGTCTTTGACGTCAAACTTGTAGTTGTCGACAAAGACCATTGACAGTGAACTGCGGCGATAGTTAAAATCGTCCGACTGTCCCCAGAGGACTGTTGCATACATTAAATTAGTAAGCAATGCAGCCGCTAATACTAAATGCTGAATACTTTTTTTGCCGCTTTTTCCGGACTTTGCAGAGACAGACGTATCTGCCGTGAAAAGATTCTTTTTCATTTGGTAAATAAAATATTGAAATTCAAATTGGTTCTTAGTGTTGTAATACGAAGAAATTTTTCCCGGTTATCTGTTTGCATAATTGTACGGTTAGAGATGAAGTAATTTGTTTATATATCCACTTTTAATAATCGAGGACAAAAATACAATATTATTTTGAAATCAAAACAAAAAGATAATATTTTTCAGGGTCAATGGGTAAAATTATTCGGATTGGCTAACGCCGAAACCGGACGTTTCACATCCGGCTACCGAGATAGGATCCGTTCCGGATTGACTAACGCTGAAATTCTTTCCGAATAATCTCGACAATCCTTTCCGTTTCCCTCACCGGGTTTTCGGCCTGAAGAATGATCGAAGACAGGGCAATGCCCGATACGCCGGTGTTAAGTATCTCCGGAATATCGTCCGGCGTGATGCCTCCGATGGCGAATACCGGTAAGATGAGGCGCTGCGCCCGGCACTGTTCCATGATTTGCCGGTAGCCGGACAGGCCGATGATGGGGCTTAGATTTTTCTTGGTCGTCGTGAAGCGAAACGGGCCGAGGCCGATGTAGTCGACGCCTTCGTTTTTCAGGTGCTGGATGTCTTCAAATGTATTGGCGGTTCCTCCGATGATGAAGCCGCTGCCCAATAACCGTCGTGCTTCGTGCGGCGGCATATCCGTTTTCCCCAGGTGTACGCCTGCGGCGCGAATGTTCTTGCAAACGGCGACGTGGTCGTCGATGTAGAGCGTGGCGCCGTATTTTTCGCACAGCGCTTTTGCCCGGATGCCCGTTTGTTCCACTTCGCGGGGCGGGGCGTCTTTCATTCGCAGTTGTATTTGTCGGCAGCCGCCTTCGAGGGCGAGGGCGACCGATTGCAGGTAGTCGTAGCGTTCCGTTTGATGCGTGATGAATAGTAATCCGTTCATTTTCTTTTGTTTATTTTCCCTGTTTATTGGCCGTTGCCAGCAGTTTGTCGAATCTTTTTATCAGCGCTTTTTGATCGTTGTCCTGGCGGTAATTTCCCCACAGGGCGCCTAAAACGGCGACGCCTCCGAATCCATATTTCGCAGCGAGCGGGATCGTTGTCGTGTCGATACCGCCGAGGGCGACTACTTTTTCGTTAATCAGTCCGCGGGATTGGGCATACAGCAGTTCTTCCGCTGTAAATGCCTGCGCGTAGGCCGATTTGGAGATACTGTCGAATATCGGGCTGAGAAATACATAGTTGAAGTCGCCGATTGCTTCCAATTCCTCGACCGCATGGCAGGAACGGCTCACAGAAGACTGTATTTCTTGCGGTCGGACAGGATTGCGCCGGTTTAAATGAACGCCTTTCAACGGGAAAGAATGTATGAGCGCGAATTGGTCGTGCAGGACGATGCGGTCGAGGAATCCGGGCTTTGTTTGCAACAGGAGATTCCGGATGTCATTTTCGGAGGCAGACGGTTTACGCAGGTGCAGGGTCGCCATTCCCCGCTCGAATAAGGTATTCCAAACGGCGGCTTCGTCTTCGACCATACAGTCGCCGGTGATGACAATCAATTTCATGCCTTATCCTCCCGATACGGCTTGAATGAGCATCAGTTCCAGTTGGTCGGATAAAACGGTATCTGCCCACCGGTCTTTGGGAATCACTTCGTAGTCGATGGCGACGGCGATTCCCTGTTGTTTCAGCCCAAGGCTTGCAATGAAAGTGGCCAGTGAAGTTCCTTCCGCCACTTCGTATTTTTTATCATTTAACAGGATTGTCATATTTCTTTAGTTATTTTTGTTATTTGCTTGCCGGTTAACCGTTGCGGATCGAAAAAATGGTTGACCGGGCCGTATCCTCTTCCGGTTACAATGTCATTTCCGTGCTGGATGGCAGATGTGATGAAGATTTTCGCCGCCCGGATGGCCGACTCCAAATCCTGCCCCAATGCCAGGTAAGCGGCAATGGCCGACGAGAATGTACACCCGGTGCCGTGCAGATTGATGGAATCGGTATGGGGCGCCGAAAACGTAAGTGGCGCCTCGTTTTGCCTGAAAAGTATGTCCACAGCGTGCGTGGACGGTAGATGTCCGCCTTTGATTAAAACTGCCGAACATCCTTGCTGCAACAGTACTTCTGCCGCCGCCTGGAAATCGTCTTTGCTGGAAATGGATATTCCGGAGAGCGCTTCGGCTTCGGGGATATTGGGCGTAATCAGCGTAAGTCGCCGGTAAAGTTCCTCGCGGAAAGCTTTGCCGATAGATGTTTCCGTCAGACGGGCGCCGGAGGTGGCTACCATCACCGGATCGACAATTACATTTTTTAACCGATAGCGGTCGATGGTGGCAGCAATGGTTTCGATGATTTCCGGCGAAGGGAGCATGCCGGTTTTGACGGCGTCGACAGTCATATCGTCCAGCACCGCCTCCATTTGTTGTTGGACAATCGACGGCGTCAGCGTTTCTATCGCCCGTACTTCCTGCGTATTTTGGGCGGTGACGGATGTAATGGCAGATGTTCCGAATACGCCTATGGCGGAAAATGTTTTGAGGTCGGCCTGGATGCCTGCGCAGCCTCCGCTGTCGGAGCCTGCAATGGTCAATGCTGTAGGATATCGTTTGATGTTGCTCATAGGGGGGGCAAATGTACATGAAATTTTCCAATTATGTGCAGCATAATCACAGTTCAGACTTAAAAAATTTTGGCTAAATATTTTGTTTTCCATTTTTTTGCATTACTTTTGCGCCAAACTTTTTAAAAGTGAAAAGAGAAAAACGAAAAGTGAAAAGTTTTTTATGATGGTTGTGGAAATGAATAATATTAATTTGCATTTATTTAACGAAGATTATTTGGAGATTCCGGATAATTTCGTAACACACACACACACACACACACACACACACACACACACACACACACACACACACACACATCTTATTCAGGTGTAGATTCTACTTACAGACGCTGATAAATGCGTCGGGAAAAGAACAAAACTACCACAGTCTTTATTTATTTTTAACAATCCAAGCAATCGTTTTTCTGGATTGCTTCAGGCTTCGCCTTCGCAATGACGTGGAGGGAAGAGCCGCAATGACGATGCTCTCTACACGTCATTGCGAGCCGCTTGCGGCGAAGCAATCCAGCAACAGGGCGTTGCATGCTACGCCGAGCGCAATAAAGTCATCACATATCACAATTATTCACTATAAAACAATCAATTTATGAAACGGAAACTTTTGTCCAAACTCTTCCCACTGCTTCTTACATTCGTAATGGCAGGGAATTTATTTGCTCAAACGACTACTACACGGGGAAAGGAATTTTTCGTGTCATGGGGTAATAATCTTAAAGATCGATCTGCCAGGTTGACAATAAAGATAGCTGCCTTCGAAACTTCTACTGTTACATTGCATTTTATGGATCAATCAACTTCGATTTCCGATATCGTAGTTGAAATGCAGAAAGGCGATGTTTACAGTCACGCTTTGACGTCCGTTGAACAAACGGCTGTTTATCTACTTTACTCCACAAACCCAACAGTTTCATTCAAGTCATTGCACATAGAATCGACCGGACTCATATCGGCTTATACCTTGAATCAGGCACTTTCAACTACGGATGCAACCAATCTGTTGCCGGTCAGCAACTGGGGGATGGATTATTATCATATATCTTATTCTTCTGCCGGTGTGCAAAACAATTTCAATGGTCCTCAGGCAGACGGTTATGCACTTATTGCCGCACAGGATGGGACAGAGATTTATCAGGCCGGAAATTCCACACCGATAGCTAAGCTGAATAGGGGAGAGGTTTATTATGCCTACTTTCCATTAATAGATGTAACAGGAAGACATATTACATCTAATAAACCGATTGCCTACTATGTGATAAATACCGGTGTTTATCTCCCACAAAATCTTGGTGGAACCGATTGTCTGTTTCAATCGTTACCGCCGGTCAACCAATGGGGCACCCGTTTTCTGGTTCCCTGTACCAAACAGGGAATAGGGAGAGTAAGGGTGTTAGCTTCCCAAAACGGGACAAACATTACACAATCGGGTGCAACCGGCCCCATCTTGTCGGATGGCTCATTTTCTACCGGCAGTAAAAATACCCTGTACAATTTGCAAGCCGGAGAATTTGTGGAACTGGAGATGGGCGCTACCGGATGTTATATCTCTGCAAATAAACCGGTGGGGGTTTGCGCTTATATGATAGCACAGAATTATGTTAGTAATGATTTCATTTCCTCTACCGACAAGGGAGACCCTTCTATTACCTGGGTTGCTCCCATTGAGCAGAATATGCGTGAAATATTGATTGCTCCATTTTTTCCGACAGGATCAGGATCGAGCAATTTAGCGGAACATTATGCCCTGATAGTTACACCAACTGCATACAAAACCGAAACTACAGTAGCTATCGGAAATACTGCACCTAATTCTCTGAATAGTGTAGTGTGGATAGACAATGTAACTTGTGGTTATTCGTTTTGTTCCTATCAAATGAAGCAGGACAATGTAGGTTATCTTTTCGATAATCCGAAGGGATTAACCGTATTGGGATATGGAATTGGGGTAAATGAAACTTATTACTACATGTCTGGTTCCGCAAGCCGTGACCTGAGTATGAATTATAGTATCAATGGTATCTATTATGACGAGTTTAACAACGGTGCATATTGTGATGACCAGCGTTTTCGGATGAGGGTTGTTCGTTCCGACTTGTCTACTGCTCAGGGTCATGCAATCTGGACGCTTAACAGTACTCAAATAGATGCGCATCAGGATGATTTGGAGTGGGATACTGTGTTGCCGTATGGGAAGCATAATCTGGAGTTGCTGGTCATAAATCAGGAGGATGAAGCTGAGAATTATGGCCTCATCTTTACCGCTGCACCCTCATCCGTTACGTGGATGCCCGAAAACAATGCCGGATCGGAAGTAGACAAACAAAACTGGAATAACGTCAACAATTGGACACCGAGCGCTCTGCCTGCTTCCTGTACAGACGTTCACATCCCCGGAAACAAACTGAATTATCCTGTTTTGGACAATCTGATTCCTCCCGAATGTGGCAATATTTATTTCGAGCACGGCAGCGAAATTCTCCGAACGGATTTCCTTTCCTACAGCAAAGCGCATGTAGACTTGACTGTGCAGGCCAATCGCTGGTACATGTTTTCTCCTCCTCTGCACAACATGTACAGCGGCGATTTTTACCGAACTACGCCCAACCCGTTTGCCGCATCGGAACAGCAGACGACCTACACCATGCTTTTCAACACCAACAATCCGGAAGACGGCGAGCTTTATGAAGGAGACTGGACGGGGGTATTCAATACGCCGGATCGTCCCCTGCATCCCGGCAGCGGCATGGCAATCTGGGTTGACAAACATGACACTGATTACGATGAGCACCCGGAAATAACTTTTGCATTTCCGAAGAACGATGTGGCGCATTACCTCTATAATCCGCTACGTCCGGCAGATGCCAACATCTCCAGCCTTCCCATGCCCACTTCCCGCTCGCAAAGCGGACGTTTCATCTACGAAGACGGCAGCGGACAGATAGCTGCCGATGGGAATATTACTTTGCAGGATATGGCCGGTCAGAAATCCGGGTCTATTCTTGTTGGTAATCCGTTTATGGCGCATTTGGACTTCAGTTCGTTCTACGATGACAATCAACCGGCAATCGAGAATCAATATAAACTGGCTTCCGGAGTTGATGAAGGTAACAATGGCGCTATCAACACCATTTATAGCTATGCATGGAACGGAGAGAAATATCTTACCAATAACCCCGATTATCCGGATGGAAAAGGTCCCGGAGTGATCCCGCCGATGCAGGCGTTCATCATCGAGGTAGCGGGCGACAGTGTTCAGGCAAATATCTCCCATACGGTGACATCGGTAGCTGATATAGATACTTTTCGCAGTGCAACTTCGCCGTCCCAGTCTTCCGAACATTTACTGCACATTCTGGCCACTCGTGGCGCAACAGTCAGCAAAGCGCTGGTCTTGCAGGGAGCGGCGTATTCTACAAACTATTTACCGTCCGAAGACAGCTATAAGCTTTTCGTATCCGGCATGAATCTGGATCCGGAAACATCACTGGATATGCTGAAACCCGTTCAGGTCTATACCCGTTCGAGCGATGGGTATGCGCTGGATATTAATCTTATCGGCATCAGTGAACAGGATATTACCGTTCCTCTGGGCGTCCGCACTTCGGAAAAGGGCGAGATAACCCTGAACTTCTCCGGTATGGAAAGTTTCGGTGAATCAACCGGCATCTACCTCTATGACACACAGCATCCTCAAAGACTTATAGACTTAAAGACTCAACCGGAGTATGCCTTTGACAAAACAGAAGATACGCTGTATCTGGAAAACCGCCTCTCACTGATTATCAGTAAAAATACATTGACAGGGCTACTGGAACTCGAAGCAGTTTCCAAATCATCGACTGTTCGGATACTCAACCAGCCATCCCGAACGCTTCGCGTCATATCGGAAAACGGTGAAGCCCTGGGCGCTGTCCGAATTACGGACAGTTGGGGTAGAGCACTGCTGGATGTACCGGAGGTATCTTCTTCGGTTTATGAATATCAAATGCCGATGTCCGGAATTTATATTGTGCGGGTTGGTGCAGAGGTAAAAAAAGTGGTAAGCATCCGGTAAAATGTATATAAAATTTCCTGGATTGCTTCAGGCTTCGCCTTCGCAATGACGTGTAGAGAGGAGCCGCATAACGATGCCCTCTGCACGTCATGCTTCCCTGCACGTCATTGCGAGCCGCTTGCGGCG
>JAISFI010000436.1 GCA_031263685.1 Dysgonamonadaceae bacterium
TACTTCCCTGTCGGCGTTGCCGAAGGGACGGTCAAGTTCCTGCGCGGAAGGAACCACCGGCGCCTGCGCCCGTAACGGCAGCGCCGGGAAGATGGCAGTCAGAACTGCCATCGTGATGAGTTGTCTTACTTTTGTCATACTTATATGTTTACATAAAAATTTTCTGTTGAATTGATACCGGTTTACATGATGTAATATTGTTAAATTGACATAGACTTGATAAAACCATATAACTGAAAAATAACAGTTTAAATTTCAAATTTTGTTCAAGAACCACATGAATTTAATAATGCCATCTTTTTCATAGATGGTCGCCTATTTTCCTGCAACTATTCCGCAAAGCGAAGCACGTCCCTTTTTGGGCTGAATACCGAGAACGATGTTTTGCGTATAGTTTTCAGGAATATCATATTCATAAATTTCGGCCATATTCGGTTTCGGGACGATTGTTCCGACGAGCTTTTCCGAACTGCCGCAGTACAGTATCACGTCAAATTCGGCGTCGCCTGTTTTTTTAACGAGCGGGTCGGCTACGTACAGCCTGAGTTTGCATTTTCCGTCCATGCGTGACTGCAAATCCTTCGGAGCGAAATGCGACAACATCGCCGGAAGTATTGGTAACCGCACCGGCTCCGTCCAGGCAAGTCCGTTGCAAACAATTTCCTTCTCCGATTCGGACAATCCCTGTGCCTTTATTTTCATAGAGGTCCACTGCTTGCCGCCCATTTCCTTTTCGCCCTGCGTCAGCCAAAGTTTATCATCCCTGTCGATATGAAAGGAACGGATACCCGGCGCCTGCGCCATCGGCTCGTGAACGGTCGGCGCAAAATCAATCCGGTAGTCTTCGTATCCCAGCAACTGGCGTTGCCCGATAAATGACGGGTACCATTTCAGATTCATCAGCACCAGAATACCTAAGTCGCCGCGCGTCATTCCCAGCGTAGAAGTGTAAGCGGCATATTTCTTTATCGTCGAAACAGGGTCGGTTTTCTCAATAAAGGCTTTTGCTTCGGCTATATTTCCGGCTTTTAGGGCGGCGACGGATTGTTGAAGCGCAGTTTCATCCGTCCGGAAACGGATGTTGAAATCTTCCACTCCTTTCCAGTATGCCGGATGGTTGATTGCCGAAGGTTCGTTTTGTGAGACAGTAATTTTGTCCAACAGCGCTTTGCGTCGTTCTCCGCCGAGCCTGAACGAATTGCACGCCTCCGGTTTGAACGGCAGGTCTATCATCCATTGCCATGTATCGCGCCCGAAATTCGGGGCGTTGTTTATCCAGTCGAACAGGTATTCGCCGCCAACCGTTTCATTTCCCTTCCCGAAAATATGGAGTGCCATCGTCCGGCAGGTTTCTTCCAAAGGCTGGTTTTTGGTGGATTGCCATACCTGTACGGAATGGGATTTGAAATAAAGCCCGTGCGGACGCAGCAACCAGTGAATAATGCCGTAAGAATCAAAACCGCCCTGTTCCAACAAGCTTGCAAAATTGGGAAACGGCGTATGTGTACGGCCAATATAGGTCATGTCGTCGTGATGCGACCAGATAATCGGGATGATACGTCGGCCTGTTTCGGCAAAACCGCGCCAGTAGCTGAGTTCTTCGGGATCATCTATTTCCGGCAGCGAATGCGCTTCGTTGGCATCCAGCGGAATAAACGCAATATCTTTCGGCGAGCAGGCGTCGGCATAAGGAATCCAGTGTTTCAAGCCCCACGAGGCTTGGGAAATAACAAGGCCGCGACGTCCGCTTTCCCGCGCAAGTTCCTGAAATGTTTTCATGACTTTTCCTATCCAGACATATCCCGCCAAGCGGTTGGGGTCTTCCCAATCCTGCCTGTTTTTGAGGTCGTTATATTCCTTTTGCCAGCTGTTGGGAAAGGTTTCGAGGTCAAATCTCCTTGGTTTCCATGAATTGCCGGTCTCCTGCGCAGGGTCGGAGCGGTGACATATAACAAGGGGATTGATTTCGGGATACAGTGACATGATATTATCAAAAATCGCCTTGTAAAAGGCTTTTCCTTCCGGCGTTTCGGGATTGGGACGGAATACGGAATCCGCTTTGATTTTGGCGTTTTCCGGCAACAGAGCTAACATCTCGTCCGGATTGCTCTGGTCGGTATCTATATCTAACTGGAAAGCCACTTTCAGTCCCTGCGCTTTGGCGTATGCAAACACCTGTTTCATCATACTTTGTACGGCTTTTGTCTGCCGGTCGCCCGAAAGCAGCGCCGGCGGGGCGGCATAAACGGGGCCGTCGAAATATTCGCCGCCAAACATCCGGCGGACGTCGTTCACGTGCGCCGTTCCCCAGTCGCGTCCCTGTGCGGTGCTTGCCAGCCATCCCACCGGTTTTTCAATGCCGTTGAACCGAAAGGTAAACATGGGATTATTGGCGTATACGTGTACCATGATAATATTGTAACGCAACTTGCGGCACTGGTCTATCCACATTTTCCATTGCGGCAAATCCCAGCTTGAGCAGCCGGACAGGAAATTGTGCCAGTTAAAACTGTAACGTTCCCTTATCAGCGGCTCATCGGCAAAATCCTGTTCTATATTCCGCCATAAACCTTTTTCCAGCGCAGGATAGGTATCATAAGTGAGGTAAAAACCGCAACCGTAATATTCCAGCAGCGCATAAATGCCATATACGGCGCCGAGCGGGTCAGCTCCTGAAATACGGAGGCTTTGTCCGTTTTTAGCGATACGGAATGACTCAAATGCTCCCTGTCCGTCAACGACGATTTCAATCCGGCGGGCGTCTTTTACATCCGAACCGCTTTTCAGTACGAAATCGTCGTCGGGAAATACTTTGTTCAACGCTGCTACCAAATCTTTCGCCGCCGATTGAACGGCGGTCGGCGCATCGGAACTCAATGCAACCGCTACCGGTTTTTCATGGGGCAAAACGGCATTGTTTTCAGCTTTTGTGCTGATACAAACGATTGCAAACAAAAGCAACAGGTATTTACATTTATTTTTCATATCATACATTTATTTTACATACAGCCTGTACGTTTCCTGCGGTTTGGCATCCAGTTTTCCCTTAACTGTAATGCTGCCCTTCTTCATGTCGGGGGCGGCAGTGATGTTGATACGCACTGTTCCGTCGGGAAGAATCGCGGCAAAACCGGGCGTTTCGACGCCTTGCAGCCACAGGGCGATTTGGGTGAATTTCACCGGTTCCTGCCTGGCCTTGACGCTCAATACATACTGCTCGGCAAAGGGCAGGTAGGGCGAGAGGTCGTATTCAAAACTTCCGTCGGGATTAACGGTGATTTCGCCAACCGGACGGTTCAGTTTTTCCCCGCCGGCCAATACCTTTTCCGGTTTCACGCCGGTATTGAATACGGCCAGACGCTTGATAACCGGCGGATAGGACGATTCCATTACGCGCAGCCGGACGGCTTCCACTCTGGCCGGCTCGAAATATTCGATACGCTTCTGGCCAACGGAAAATCCTGTGGCCAGTTGCGTCCATTTACCGCTTTTCAATCCTTCGAGGCAGTAACGGCGCACCCGCTGTCCCATCGTCAGGTCTTCCTGAATAATGACATGGTCGATGAGCGCCGGCTTTTCCAGTCGGAGTTCAACCTGTTCGCCTTTGCCCGACGTCTCGGCAAGGCTTTTCCCGAAGCGTTTGCGAATTTCCTTCCCGAAATCGCGGTACAGTTGCATGTCCTTTTCGGGAATCAGTCCGGTGGTATCTGGCGCGGCATTGAGCAGGAACAGACCGCCCCGCCCGACGGACTGGTAATAAATGTCCATCATTTCGTCGAGGTTACGCAAGCTTTTATGGTTGGTTTTACTCCAAAACCAGTAATGATAGCGCGGTACGGTGTTTACTTCTACCGGCATATACACATCGCCGTCGGGGTCGCTGTGGTCGGCGGTAGCAGTGCCTGTTTCAGCATCCGCTGCTTTTACGGTGTACCAGTTGGGATAGGGGCAGATGCCCTGCTCGTTGCCCACCCAGCGGATATTGGCGAAAGGCCCCTGAAAAACAATGGGAGACTCGCAGTTTTTGCGGATAATGTCTTCGAGCGGAACGATGAGGCTGCCGTCATACCATATTTCGGTGATTTGCCTGCCGTAGCGCGAAGTAACTTCTTCCCACTGCCGGCGCAGGACTTGGTTGTAACCTTCCTGTTTGGCGGGGTCTTTGGTTTTACCGCCTCCGCCCACGTAAGCGCCCCAGGTTTCATCTCCCGGATAGATGTAAATGCCGAGCTTTATTCCGCGCTTGAAGCAGGCTTTGGCCAGATCGTCGAGTACGTCGCCCCTGCCGTTTTTGTAGGGTGTATTTTTGATGCTGTAATCCGATGTCTCGGTTTGCCACCAGCAGAAACCGCCCGTATGCTTCGCCACAAACAGAATTTCCTTTGCCTCAAACGCTTCGGCGGCGTCTATCCATTGATTGACGTCCAATTTGGTAGGGTTAATCCGCGACAGAGGCGTGGAAAGATTATCCAGTTCCACCCCTTGCCATGTAGCCGGGCCAAAGTGAATAAACAGGATTTGCTCCTGTTCCTGCCACAAAACTTGCTGAGGAGATGGCAAAATGTATGACTGCGCTTGCATAAAACCGGCGCACAATATTCCTGCGACTGATAAAATAAATTTTTTCATATTTCATATTTAGAATTTAATTCATGATTTGTAACTATTCAGCCTCCGGCAACAAAGCAATAAGCATAAGCGCCATCAAAACATTTTGAGCATTTTTGAGCGCGGTGTCAATGACCGAACGGATAACGGCATAAGCCTTTGCCCCTTCCGTGAAACGAAACAGACCGGAAACCTTCTGTTTGACTTTAAAGATTTTCACAGCCCTTTCGGAAACATTATTCCTCCGGATCCTTTACACGGTTTTCCGGTTCTTTCCTGATCATTGCTTCCTTTTTGCTACGCAAAGATATTACTTTTTTCTTATTTCACATCTTTTTTAATCTTTCTGTGGCTGAATAGTTACGAAAAAAGAAGAAGTTTCAATTTTCGACATTTTATTATCTGTGTTTTGCCTTTCGAGGCGTGCTAATTTGAAATGAATCCCATTATAAGGATATTATATGTAATGAGGCAGAAGGATAATCCTTCCACCTCAATTACAATTTCAGAACGGTTCCTTCACGGAGTCATTACGGTCTGGTGAAGACGTCGACTTCGCGGATAGCACGGTTCTATATCCATATTATATTTATGGCAATTCCGAACAAATTCGATTCGCTCTTCTTTCTTGGTTTCTTCCCTGGCTCTTTCTTCCACAAAACGTAATGAACTGATTACGTCATCGTATTCCAAAATACTTTTACTGTAGGCTTTCATATCTTCTGTTTTTTT
>JAISFI010000443.1 GCA_031263685.1 Dysgonamonadaceae bacterium
GTTTGAACCCAATCCGCCCCACGTACCAAAAGAAGGCAATTCAATCGGTCTATATCGGACGATTTTTTCATTGCCGGATAATTGGAAAGAAAATGAAATATTCATTCGTTTTGAAGGTGTACAGTCTGCCATGTACCTATGGATAAACGGGCACAAAGTCGGTTATCATGAAGATGGGATGTTGCCGGCGGAATTTAATATCACTGCCTATCTGCAAAACGGCGAAAACTTGATGGCGGTTGAAGTCATCAACTGGTCGGACGGCACATATCTGGAAGACCAGGATTTTTGGAGAATGAGCGGAATATATCGCGATGTATTCCTGTTTGCCGTACCGCAAACACATATCCGGGATTTTTCCGTCTTCAACGACTTGGATAGCGTTTACCACAATGCAACGGTAAATGTCAATATACAAATTAACAACCGGAACACGCATCAGGCAAAAGGCATTCAAGTCCGCATGAAACTGAAAGATTTATCGGGAAACACGCTATTGACTACAACATCCCAAGCCAAAGACATTGACCGGCAACAGGAAACTATTGTCACGCTCTCAGGAAAAATAGAAAATCCGCTGAAATGGAGCGCTGAAGCGCCTAACCTGTACACGCTAAGCCTGGAACTCTTAGATCAACAAGGGAGTGTAACGCAAGCTATCGCTACACAAACGGGCTTACGGAAAGTAGAATTAAAAGACGGATTGCTGCTGATAAACGGAAAAGCCATTAAATTCAAAGGCGTCAACCGGCACGAGTTTGATATGCATACAGGACGTTACGTCACCCGCGAATCCATGCTACAAGACATCTTACTGATGAAACAGCATAATATTAACGCCGTACGCACCTGTCATTATCCCAACCATCCGGATTGGTATGATTTATGCGACCAATACGGCCTGTACGTAATCGACGAAGCTAATGTGGAAAGCCATGGTTTGTGGGTCAAGGAAATTTATGTAGGAGAATTGCCGGAATGGAAATCCGCCATTGTAGAACGGAATACGAATATGGTGGCACGGGACAAAAACCATCCTTCCGTCATCATTTGGTCTATGGGCAACGAATCGGGTTGGGGCGCCAATTTCGATGCAGCGTACGAAGCTATTAAAAACATCGATCCGGAAAAACGCCCTGTTCACTACGAATCGAAAAATCCTGCATACGCTCCGGTACTTTCAAGGTATGACATCATATCGGACATGTATCCATCGTTGGAAAGAATCATCCGTTTTTTCAACGAAGATGTGTCCCGACCCGTCATCATCTGCGAATACGCCCATTCAATGGGAAATAGTGTGGGAAATTTCCGGAAATACTGGAAACTCTTTTGTCAATACGAAAGAATGCAGGGTGGTTTTATTTGGGATTGGGTAGATCAGGGCTTGCTATCCAAAGGCAAAAACGGAAAACCCTTTTGGAATATCATTAATCATATCGACGGCGCCAATGCAAACGATGGCTTGGTCAATCCAGACCGGACGCCACAGCCCGAATTGTACGAAGTGAAAAAGGTATTTCAAAATTTCAATGTGAAAAACATTGATGTCAACGCCGGATTGATTTCCGTATCCAACGATAATTATTTCGTTTCTTCCGGCGATGTTACATTTGCCTGGACTGTCCTGCAAAACGGAGAGCCGGTTCACAAGGGAGAAATAGAAAAGTTTTCCATCGACCCACAAAGCAAATCATTAATCAAACTGGATTATCCTCAGGGATTGATTCAACCGGGGAACGAATATTTCCTGAACCTGAGTTTCCGTACCCGGAAAGCAACATTATATGCAGATGAATCGTTTGAAATCGCTTCCGAACAAATTCCCTTAGATATACGCCCGGAAAAAACGCCGGATATAACTATTCCGGTCAATGGCGCTCATTTAAACGTTAAACAAGGCAAAGGGCTGACAGTAAACGGGCGCAATTTCACCATTCGGTTCGACGAAAAAACGGGCGCTATTGCCGGTTATACCTATCAAAATAAATCTTTGATTGAAGAGCCGGTACTCCCCTATTTTTGGCGCATTCCAACAGATAATGATGAAGGCGGCGGCGACAACTCTTTCGCAAGCCGGTGGCGTAAAGCCGGTCTGGACAGTTTCCACATTACTTCACTTGACATGCAGCATACAACGCTTACCGGCGAAGTACAGGTGACAGCAACCAATAAACTGCAATTCAAAACCGGGAATATCATACAAACATCTTGTTACACCATTCGTGCCGATGGACAGATGAATGTAGAAAGTACATTTGTCGTAGATAGTTCGCTGCCTCCATTGGCAAGAATAGGCATGTTATGGGTATTGCCTGCATCTTTCAATCAGGTGCAATGGTATGGACGAGGTCCTTTCGAAAGTTATGAAGACCGGAAAGAAGCCGCTTTCACAGGCATTTATTCGGGACAAGTTAAAGAGCAGCATTTCCCCTACGTCATGCCGCAAGAAAACGGCAATAAAACCGACGTCCGGTGGTTGTATGTGACTTCCGCCGACGGTTCCGCCATTCATATATCCGGACAACCGCTCATCAACTTCAACATACAAGATTACTCGGACGAAGCGCTGAACCGTTCCAAAACTACACACGAATTGGAACGGAGCGATAAAACCTATCTGCACGTCGATTATAAACAAATGGGCGTAGGCGGCGACGACAGTTGGACGCCAAGGGTACATCCTGAATTTCTATTGAGTAACAAAATATACAAATACAGCTATATCGTAACTCCTGAAATGAATAGCCCACATAAATAACTTAAAAAATTGAACAAATGAAAAGAAAAATAATTGTATTATTAACCGTGTTATACGGATTGTCACTATCCTTATTGGGATGTAACAACACAAATAATGATACTCCTGCATCAGATGAAGGGGATGAAAAAGCCGAATGGCAATTGGTCTTTGAAGAAAATTTTGACGGGAATGCCGTTAATACCGACAATTGGAACATGTACTACAGTCC
>JAISFI010000011.1 GCA_031263685.1 Dysgonamonadaceae bacterium
TTCAGGTAAACGCCATCGTACTTGTAGCCGTAGATAGCGCCGGTCGGCTGGTTCAGTTCCACGCGGCTCAGGAAAGACCCGTTTTCATTCCAGTTGCCGCTGTAGAGGGAAGCATATTCGGATATTTCAAGAATCCGGTTTTCGGAACGCGCTACATTGAAAGCCAGGTTGACGGTCAATTCCTTCGTTTTTACCGGCGTATAGTTTACGCTCACTTCCCATCCGGCGCCTTCCACCGTGCCGTAATTCAGGTTCATTGTCCTGAATCCGGAGATTGAAGGGATGACAATATCATTCATAAACTGGTTTTCTTTTCTTCTGACCCAATATTCCGCTTCCATATTCAGCTTGTTGTCAAATGCGAGGAATGTCAAGCCTAAATTCCGCTGATATTCGCGCTCCCACCGGAGTTCCCTCAGTTCGAGTTTTTCGGGATAGGTAGCATTTTCGCCCATGTAATTGTAGGAATACGCCTGGTAATTGTTGAAGAATAAATAATCTTTCTTTGGAGCGCCGCCTGTTATGCCGTAAGAAGCCCTTAGCGACAGGTCGTTGATCCAGGCAATGTCCCTCATGAATTTTTCGCCCGAAATACGGTAACGCCCGGACAGGGCGGGGAAAAGTCCGAAACGGTAATTTTTCCCGAAACGCGAATCGCCGTTGACATTGAGATTACCGAAGACGATATACCTGTCTAAAAAGGTATAACTCATGTTGAGATAAGTCGACAGCGTGCGCTGCTGTCCGGCGGAAGAGGAAATACTGCCAGAGGGATAGATGCGCGAGGGAATAGACGGATCCTGCAAATCCGGGGAAGCCAGGTTGGTCGAAACGGCCGAATACGAATAACTTTGCCTGTCGTAGGTGTTCACACCCAGCAAAGCTGTCAGGCGATGCTTATTTTCGTCGGCGAATTGCGGCGTGAAAAACAGCTTGTTGATGGTTTGAACCGTGAACGATTCATCGTCGGAATTAGTAGCGGTATTGGTGCGGTTGTCCGACCAGGCCAATCCTGTAGCGGATTGCGGGAGGAATTTTTTCTTTTTCGTATTTATTATCTGAAACGATACGTCGGCTGTATAGCGCCATGTGGTGTTTGGCCGGTATTGCAGCGACAATCTGGGCGCAACGCTTTCGCTGCCGATGTCGTAACGTCCGTCTCTAGCCATTGCCACCGGATTAAATACGTTGGGATAGGTTCCTTGCGGGTTGTTTACCGGCGTATAATATTGCGGCGTCAATTCGCCCAGTTCATTGTAATAAAAAATACTTTGATTGGGCATTTTGGTATAGGCATGTGCACGGACATCGGCACTTTCACTGCTACTGTTCGGCACATAGTTTTTCTTCGTTTTGGAAGAAGTATAGGCCATATCGGCGCTGAAACTCAGTTTATCCGACACAAAGTAGTCCAGGTTCATACGGGTATTCAAGCGGTTGAAGTTGGTCTCTATCGTGTTCCCGTTGTCGTCGTAATAACCGGCGGAAAAAGAGTACCGCACTTTAGCGCTGCCTCCCCGCACCGACAGGTTATATTCCTGCGCCAAAACGTCTTGCGAAACGGCGTCGACCCAGTCTGTATTTTGCGAATAATTGTAGTAATATTCGGGATTATTGGGGTCGTAGGAGAATTGCGGGTACCGCAAAGGATCAAGGATTGAACCGGCATTCAAATGCGATTCGAGCAGCATGGTAACATATTCATTTCCACTGAGCGTCGGTAACTGTACTGCTTTGGGCTTGTAGGATGATGTGCTCCGGAACGAGATTCTGGGCGGCGAAACGCTTCCCCGTACCGTGGTGATTTGCAATACGCCGTTGGCTGCTTTCGATCCCCAGACGGCTGTTGCCGCCGCATCTTTCAGTACCGCGACCTCTTGAATATCCGTAGGCGCAATATTCAGCAACTGGGAAAATTCTTCTTCGGTAGCCGTACTGAAATCAAAGTCGGCTCCTATTTCCGTTTCCAGCGGTATTCCGTCCACGACGATGAGCGGTTGCGCATCTCCGGTAAGGGAGGTTGTTCCGCGAATACGGATAGACATGCCGCTGCCCGGGTCTCCGGCATTGGCCACAATGTCCACGCCCGCCAAACGGCCCTGAATCATTTCGTCGATGGAAGTAGCATGTAAATCGCCCAGTTCACTTATATCAATGCGGGATACGGCCATGGAAATATCCCGCTCGGCAATGGGTATGGCGCCGACTGTTCGTTTCGGAGTAGCCGTGACCACAACTTCGCTAAGCGCGTTGTCTTCGATTAATTCAATTTGAAAATTTGTTTTATTGCCGATAACGACTTCTTTCCGTTTGTAGCCGATATAGGTAAACGCCAGTCTGTTTTTGGTATCGGAAATATGGATACTGAAATTTCCGTCGATATTGGTTACCGCACTCGCCACCGTACGCTCATCCTTGTTGATTTCCACTACGGAAGCTCCGATAAGCGACAACTTGTCGGTCGCTGAAATGACCGTTCCCCGAACCAGTATTTTTTCCTGGGCGAAAGCGCCGGCCAGCGAATAAAGCAACAAGGCAGAAAGCAGGCATATTTTTCTTGTAAGCTGTTTCATGTTGTATTTTATTTTATTGTTAATCAATTAATTATTGTTCTTTAAGCGTAAATCGGAAGAAGCTGGTTATCTCGTGTAAAACCGCTTTGCAGGCGATTCGATTGCTTCGGAAAGTATTGTTTGCCGCTATCTTTCCCCGGTTCACACCGTTTATATACTCTGTTCCCGTACTGCCCACGGCTCCGTCGACCACTGTTTTGTTTCCGATTTTAATATCCTGCGGTTCAAAGCGCAATGCCCAGGCGCTTCCGCTCAGGTACTTATATATTTTAATTTTTGCGCTTTCGTTTACCAGTCCGAGGTTATCGTCCGTAATTTTGAGTAAAGTCGGCGCAATGGCTTCGTTGGGCGACATCGGATTGACGGGATAGATGTATTTTAATCCATCGTCGGCAAAAACGGTTCCCTGCAGAATGTGCGCATTGACAAATTTGGTTGCTGCCGCCCTTTTTTCCAAAGCATCGGCGTCCGAACCCGATATTTCGGCGAGCGTCGGGAGATAGCCGCTGGAACGCGCCAGGTTCATGGCCGTATTGTTGGGCATCAGCACGGTATAGAAATTGGCGGTCTTGATTCCGTCCAACTCTTCGGAGTCAATGCCTTTCAAGCATACTTCCACATAATCCACAAAATCCTTGACATTGGAGTTCTGGGTTCTTGCCCGGTCTAAATAAATCCATAACGGCAAATCGATGTAGCTGCCGCTTTCGCGCGAAGAATATTGAAGCAATTTGTCGGCGTTGAATACATAGCCGTTGTTGAATTCGTCTTCTACTTTGGTTACGGTAACAAAAGTTCCGTCTTCTATATTTCCCGCCGCCTGCAGTTGATTGTCCTTGTAGCGTATCATATCGCCGTAATCATTAACCAGATATCCCCATCCGTCATACACGGTGCCGGTAAAAGGCGGGGCATCGAAACCCGTAATTTCGCCATCCGCATCAACTTCGCTGTTTTTCAAGCCGGGAAACAGGTGCATTTGCATCAGGCGTTGCAAGCGGGCGGGAATATTGGTCAACGCGGGGTCGGAATGGGAGAAAGCGGAGGTGATATCGCTGTAGCTGTATCCATCCTCTTTCAATAGCCGGTCGGAGAAGTTCACCATTGTCCACCGTTCGGAGGTATAGCCGGTGAGCGGGCTTCTCATTAATTCTTCGCGCAAACTCATGTTGTACCAGTTGACATAAGCCTTGTTCAGCATATAATGGTCGGGATTCAGGTAAATTTCGGAATAGACGGTTTCAAAAAAACGGCTTTTTATCACATTGTCGATTCCGTAAATAAATCCGTTGCTTGCCATTTTTTTGTCCAGTATTCCGGCGCCGCTGAAAGCGCTTCCCGAACTTCCTTCACCGTTGATATATTCGCCGGTAGCGTTCATACTTTCCCTGTAGACGGTAGGCCATACCAGGCTTTTCACCATGTGGGTATTAATCAGGGTACGGAGGGCGTCGATGGGCAAATCTTCCAAGCGGGTGTAATACTTGAGTAATTTCGTGCGGATAAAGTTATCCAAAACGGTATTGTCGGGAATAAAGAGGGTATTTCCCGATTTTTCGGTTTCATCTGTTCCGTCGTCCGAATAGATATCCTCTTTTAAGGGGGAAAATCCCAGTGAACTGTAAACTTTTACATAAATTTTATCAATGTTGTCGTGCGGGCGCATTTTTCGGAAAGCGTCAAGCAGCAGGTAGGAAAGTTCGCCCGCATCTAAATACCCTTTAAAGATGTATTCGTCCGTTATTGTTTTGAAGTCGAGCAAGTCCGCAAATTTGGAATATTGCGGTTCGGCGTGTATGATTTCATCCATGTTGTCCATCGGCTCGTTGACGGTCGATACTTCATAAATGACGCCGTTTTCCGCCCGGAGGCCTTCCGTGAGGATTGTTCCGTCCTGCACATTTTTTCCGGTATAAGTTACGTTCGGATAAAATGTGTTGTAATCTGCCGCCGTCAGCGCCGCCGGTTGAAACGAATTAAAATAGGAGGGAGTAAAAACCGGCAGGTATTTGTAATTCTGGCTCAGCAAATCGATGTGATAATTGGTTATGGTATAAGAAAGCGACCCGGAGCCGGATTCGTCGATTAGCCAATTGTTATCGAATGTGGAGTCTTGATAAGGAAGCCTGTAATAAGCGGTTTTCCGCTTGAAAGCTCCGGGTTCGTACTGCTTATTCACAAACATATCCCCCAAATGTTCCGGCGTCCATTGGCTGTAAACAATGGAATAGGCGACGATTTTGTCGCTTCTTCACTGGGAATATCGGCTACGGAAGAATATGATTTTTCCTGTAACCAAGTTGTAAAAGCGTCATCGTTGGGGGCAAAAACGGTATAAAGGCCTGCGCCTTTCAATACACCGGCATATTCCGTCCGTTCCACACATTGCAGGTAATGCCCGAAACGGCCCTGCTGTTCCAAGACCTCGTAAATGGGCGGCTCCAGCCATGAGGGTCTTTCGTAATATTCATCCGTTACACTATTGTCGCATTGAACGAAAACCATGGTACAGATAAGGAGTAAAAAAGATTGATAAATTACTTTCATAATATATAATTGTTTTTCATGATTTAACGGCACAAAAATATAAACGACCCATAAAAACGGGGCGCACGTATGTTGAAAAAAAAGTCACTCAGGTTGCAAATTTCATTTGGAGATGAAAAACAAACGAGATATAACCGTTAAAAGTGGGAGTTTGTGCGAAAAATTTCGCATCAAGGAGGGGGCAGTTGTTAAAATTAAGGTTTGCCGGTTAAAACATTATTTACGACCGATTCGTCACAGCCGTGAAATCCAAGGGTAATACCCGAACGAATAGAATACATACATTTTATCTTGTTTCTGCTATTTTTTCATTTGGCCGCGGA
>JAISFI010000198.1 GCA_031263685.1 Dysgonamonadaceae bacterium
AAGGATGAGGCGCTCGAAGCCTAAGCCAAAACCGGAATGAGGCGCCGTGCCGAACTTGCGGGTATCCAGATACCACCACAGACATTCCGTCGACATGTTCAGTTCATTGATGCGGCTCATCAGTTTTTCGTAACTTTCTTCGCGTTGCGATCCGCCGATGATTTCTCCAATTTTCGGAAAGAGGACGTCCATGCCGCGAACGGTTTTTCCGTCGTCGTTCTGCTTCATGTAGAAGGATTTGATTTCCTTCGGATAATCGGTCAGAATCACTGGACGCTTGAAATGCTTTTCCACCAGGTAACGTTCGTGTTCGGATTGAAGATCTGCTCCCCAATACACCGGATATTCAAATTGTTGACCGGATTTTTCCAGTATTTCAACGCCTTCCGTATAAGTCAGTCGCATAAAATCGCTGTCGACGACGAAGTTCAACAGGTCAATCAACTCATTGTCGTACATCTTGCACAGAAAATCTAAATCATCCTTGCAGTGTTCCAGTGCGTAACGAATCAGGTATTTCAGGAAATCCTCCGCCAAGTCCATGTTGTCGTCGATTTCATAAAAAGCCATTTCCGGCTCTATCATCCAAAACTCCGCCAGGTGACGGGGCGTATTGGAGTTTTCCGCCCGGAAAGTCGGGCCGAAAGTATAGATAGCGCCTAAAGACATGGCGCCCAATTCACCTTCCAGTTGACCGGAAACAGTCATGTTGGTCGACCGTCCGAAAAAATCTCCTGTATAATCGACTTTTCCGAATGTATCTTTGGGAACATTATTCAAATCCAGCGTTGTAACTTGAAACATGGACCCTGCGCCTTCCGCATCAGACGCCGTTATGATAGGTGTGTGAAGGTAGAAAAAGCCGTTGTCGTTAAAATACTTGTGAATAGCGTAAGCCATGTGGTGACGAATCCGCAGGATCGCCCCGAACGTATTTGTTCGGGGACGAAGATGCGCAATTTCTCTCAAAAATTCCAGCGAATGGCCTTTTTTCTGCAACGGATAAGTCACAGGATCGGCCGTACCGAAAATTTCTATTTCCGTGGCTTGAATCTCTGCTGACTGGCCTTGTCCCTGTGATTCGACCAGCAGACCGTTAATATTGAGGCAGGAACCCGTCGTAATCGGTTTCAAAAAGTCTTCACCGAATTTTTCAACGTCGACTACAACCTGTATATTATGAATTGTAGACCCATCGTTTAAGGCAATAAAATTCACTTGTTTACTGCCCCGACGGGTGCGTACCCAACCTTTTACATTGACAGTTGTCCCAAATGTATTACCTCCCGGCAAATCGGAGATTTTTGTTCTTTTAATTGTTTCCATAATTTATTCAAAAGCTCCCATCCGAAGGATGTTTACTTCTTTTTCATTCAAATAACGCCATTTTCCTCTCGGAAGGTTTTTCTTTGTGAGACCGGCAAAATATACTCTGTCCAGGCGTTTAACCCGATATCCCAAAGTTTCAAAAATGCGGCGGACAACACGATTTTTGCCGGAATGGATTTCTATTCCTACCTGAGACTGGTCTTCTTCGTTGGCATAGCTGATCGCATCGGCGTGTATTTCTCCGTCTTCCAACTCGATCCCTTCGGCTATTTTTTGCATATCTTCGATAGCCACCGGTTTATCTAACCATACATGGTAGATTTTTTTCTTCAGAAAGCTTGGGTGAGTGAGTTTGGCAGCCAAATCTCCATCGTTGGTCAAAAGCAGTACACCGGTAGTATTCCTATCCAGTCTTCCGACAGGGAAAATACGTTCTTTAGCGGCACTTTGTACCAAATTCATTACAGTCATCCGTTCCTGCGGATCGTCGGTAGTCGTTACGCAGTTTTTGGGTTTGTTCAGCAAAACGTACACTTTGCCTTCCAGTTTGACCGGCTGGTCGTGGAACATGACATGGTCTCCGCGTTTGATTTTTGTACCCAATTCACTAACTACAACGTCGTTTACCTTTACTACACCAGCTTGGATAAACTCATCGGCTTCCCTGCGGGAACAGACGCCGGCATTTGCCAAATATTTGTTCAAACGAATCGGATCGTCCGGACTCCAGTTTTCTTCAATATATTTCTTTTGCTTCTTGACGCCATACTTGGCATTTGGATTATAATCGCGGGTACGCGGTCTGAAGCCGCCACCATTGTTTTGGTAGCCGTATCCACCGCCATTCGGACGATTGTTTCCATATCCGCCACCTTGACGGTTGTTGTAACCACCGCCTTGGCGGTTGTTATTGTATCCTCCGCCACCTTGACGATATCCGCCACCGCCGTTATTGTAACCACCGCCTTGACGATTACCGTATCCGCCGCTGTTGTAACCGCCTTCGCGGTTGTTGTAGCCTTCGCGGTTACCGTTATAGCCCTCACGATTATTGTTATAACTTTCTCGGTTATTGTTATAGTTTTCGCGATTGTTGTAGCCACCTTCGCGATTTCCGTATCCTCCACCATCATAGTTGCCACCCTGACGATGGTTGTTATATCCGCCGCCTTGGCGATTGTTGTAGCCTCCACCGTCACGATTCCCGTAATCCCGATTGCCATAACCACCCTGACGATTGTTGTAATTGTTATTTCCGTAACCGCCCTGGCGACTGTTTCCATAACCGCCACCATAATTAGGTCGGTCGGAGCCGTATGTGTCGGATCCTTCGGATTCTCCTACTCTTGGCCTTTTTCTCTTGATACCGTCTCCACCTTCGGAAGGAGTGTAGGGTCTAGCGCTGTATATGGGAGCGCCTGCCTGTCTTCCTTCTCCCGGAGCGTTAAATCTCTGTGAGTTATTTCCATAACTTTCTCTGTTTTGATTGAATGGTTTTCTGTAATTCTCGTTGGTATTTCCCTCATCGGAATTCCAATCACTTCTTTCTTTGTCCATGTTGCTTTAATTGTTTAAGTTTTAATTTTTTAATGTTAACCTTGTGGCTTCAAAATAAAAAATGAAGCGCAAAAAATTTATTCTTCATTGTTCATTTTAATAGATTCCTGTATAAGTATGTGGCTTGATGGCCAATAGTTCCTGTTTCACTTGTTCATTTACATTTAGTGCGGTAATGAAGTCCCGAATACTTTGTTCTGTAATTTTTTGGTTGGTGCGGGTCAATGCTTTGAGCGCTTCGTAAGGATTCGGATAGTTCTCCCGGCGGAGGATCGTTTGAATGCCTTCGGCTACTACAGCCCAATTATTTTCCAAATCGTCGCAGATTGCTTTTTCATTGAGCAATAACTTGTTTAACCCTTTCAAAGAACTGTCTATCGCTATCTGAATATGTGCAAAAGGCACTCCTATGTTACGGAGTACGGTCGAATCCGTCAAATCCCGTTGCAGTCTTGATACCGGCAATTTGGCTGCCAAATGTTCCAATAAGGCATTGGCGACGCCTAAATTTCCTTCTGCATTTTCGAAATCAATCGGATTCACTTTGTGCGGCATGGCGGAAGATCCGATTTCTCCGGCTTTGATCTTCTGTTTGAAATATTCCATAGAGATATATTGCCAAAAGTCACGGTTCATATCTATCAAAATAGTATTGATCCGTTTCAGCGCGTCGAAAAGAGCAGCCAGATTGTCGTAGTTGGATATTTGAGTTGTGTATTCCTCCCGTTGCAATCCTAATCGCTCCCGGATGAAATTGTTCCCAATGGTTTTCCAGTCGAATTGGGAATATGCTACATAGTGTGCATTGTAATTGCCTGTTGCGCCTCCGAATTTGGCCGACAAAGGGACGTTTTTTAAGAGTGCCCGTTGTGTTTCCAAGCGAGCAACAAAAACCTTGATTTCTTTCCCCAAACGAGTTGGTGAAGCGGGTTGACCATGGGTCTTTGCTAACATGGCGACGTTTTTCCATTCCTCCGCATAAGTTTTCAGCCGGTCAATCAAGCGCTGTATCAAAGGATAATATTCTTTTTCCAGCGCTTCTTTGAGGGAATAGGGGATGGCGGTATTATTGATGTCTTGCGAAGTTAAACCAAAGTGTACGAATTCTTTACAGGAAGATAAACCCAATTCATCCAATTTTGATTTGATAAAGTATTCGACTGCTTTTACATCGTGGTTTGTTACCTGTTCAATATCTTTGATTTTTTCTGCGTCTTTCAATGAGAAATTCGTGTAGATTTTCCGCAATGAATCGAATACTTGTGAGTTGCCAAATCCTTTCAACTGAGGGAGAGGTAATTCGCACAGCAGGATCAAATATTCTATTTCGACTAAAATTCTGTATCTTATGAGTGCATACTCTGAGAAGTATGCCGACAGTGATTTTGTTTTTTCTCTATACCGACCGTCAACGGGGGATATAGCTGTTAGTTCTCTTAACTCCATATTACCATAAACAATGAGGGCGCAAAGGTAGGATTTATTTTTGAGTTTATCTTCATGTTTGCCAAAAATAATTACCTTTGTCCTTTCCATTAATTGATTAGAACACGATGAATACTCCATTGAAACGTTTTTTGAGCTGTGCTGGTACCGGCAGTTTGATGATCTTACTGGCTGCCTGCTGTAAGGAAGTGCCTCCTCCGCAGACCATATTGCCCGTTCCGTCAGAGCAACAGTTGGCATGGCACGAACTGGAACAATATGCATTTGTCCATTTTACCACCAATACGTTTACCGGAAAAGAATGGGGATATGGAGATGAGTCTCCTTCCCTGTTCCGGCCAACGGCTTTCGATGCCGAACAATGGGTAAAAACGATGAAGGAGGCTGGTTTGAATGCCGTCATCCTTACCTGTAAACATCACGATGGTTTTTGCCTTTGGCCAAGTCGATATACCGAACATTCCATCAAAAACAGCCCTTTCATGGAGGGTAAAGGCGATGCGGTACGGGCGGTTTCCGATGCCTGCCGTAAATATGGATTGAAGTTTGGCGTCTATCTGTCGCCGTGGGATCGGAATTTTGCACAGTACGGCGATTCCGCATACATCGACTACTATCGTAATCAACTGCGTGAGTTGCTTGGTAATTACGGAGAAATATTCGAAGTCTGGTTTGACGGCGCAAATGGCGGAGACGGTTATTATGGCGGTGCGAAAGAGCAGCGCAAAATAGACAATACAACGTATTACGACTGGCCGAATACGCACGCGATTGTTCGTGAACTGGCGCCTCATGCTGTTATCTTCAGTGACGCCGGACCGAATGTTCGCTGGTGTGGCAATGAAAAAGGATTTGCGGGCGATCCGAACTGGTGTACGATCAGCATTGATACCCTGTATGCGGGTAAAGCTGGCATTGAAGATTTACTGAATCACGGCGCGGAAGACGGCTCTTCGTGGACGCCTGCCGAAGTCGATGTTTCCATCCGTCCGGGGTGGTTTTATCACAGTGAAGAAGATGACCGGGTGAGAACGCCTGAGAATTTATTCGACATATATCTGCAATCGGTAGGCCGTGGTGCGAATCTGTTGCTGAATATACCGCCCGACCGGCGTGGTTTATTGCATGAAAATGATGTACAGGCACTTTTGGCATGGAAAAAATTGCGGGACAGTACATTTGCCGTTAACCTTGCGGCCGGCGTGAAAGCCACATCCAACAGCTATCGGGGAAAATCAAAGCTGTATGCTGCAAGCAACGTTATTGACGGAAATAAGGACACGTACTGGGCAACGGACGACCATCAAACGCAAGGTGCTATTGAGATTGATTTTGGCCGTCCACAAAAGCTTAGCTATGTGCTTATTCAGGAATACATTCGCCTGGGACAACGGGTAAAAAGTTTCAACATCGAAGTATGGACAACCGGAGGTTGGGTAAACGTTGCTGAAGCAACGACTATTGGCTACAAGCGAATTATCGCCATAGATCCAGTGGAAACGGCTAAAATACGAATCAAAATTACCGATGCCAAGGCATGTCCGGTTATTTCGAATGTGGAAGTGTATTAAAATATTTTCGTATATTTGCACGCAAATTTAAGATTTACTCCAATGAGAATATAATTTCTTTCAAAAGCAGAGATTGAGAAACTGTTGAAGTTTCAGGGCGCTTGCCAACAGGTACGCTCGAATTTGTATTCACTCCTTAAAGAAAGAAATTATGTTTATTTTACAGAATATCAGTTACATACATTCCGATAAAGAATTACTGTTCGACAATATCAATTTGTCGGTCAATGCAAAAGAAAAAGTTGCCCTGATTGCCAACAACGGTGCAGG
>JAISFI010000210.1 GCA_031263685.1 Dysgonamonadaceae bacterium
CCGGCAATATACTGTAACAGAATTTTGCCGTCTTCTGCGGCGCGCAGCGTAGTGCCGTAGTAGGGAGATTCTTCGAGGCAGGCAAATACTTCGAGGCCTTTGCGGTAGGGATCGAAGTCACCTGCGTGAATAGCGTCTCCATGCCCTAAACCGGTTGAATACAAGCCTTGTCCATCATCGTCAATGGTCATCGATCCGTAAACAATTTCGTCGCGCCCGTCGTTGTCCACATCGGCAATGGAATAATTGTGATTGCCCTGCCCGCAATAGGCGCCGGTGCCCGAATCAAAGTCCCAGCGTTTGGCAAATTTCCGGTCTATAATATCGTAAGTTGCCATTTTAGTGCGATAGTATATTCCGCGCGTAATCAGCAAACTCGGATGCAGTCCGTCGAGATAGGGCGCTCCGTAGAAAAATTTTGTCGAGCGATGCGCTAAGCCTCCGGCTTGCGTGCCCGATGTTCCCCACTGGCTCACCGGCTGGCGGGCAATATGGTCTATGCGATCGAGCATTTCGCCGGTTTCTCCGTCGAAAAGAGAAAGATATTCAGGGCCTTCATATTCGAACCATTGTCCGTTATTTTGCAGACGGTCGCGGTAATTCGTTTTGCCGTCGGGAGTGTTGGCGCCCTGCGCATTGCCCAAATCGGGGATTATGTTTCCTAAGCCATCTACCGTGCCTTCCGAGGTGCGCATCACGACTTCGGCTTTACCATCCCCGTCAAAATCATAGGCAATAACGGTTATTTCCACGTTGTGGAAGAGGTTGGGGCCGACGTCAATACGCCACATAAATGTTCCGTCCGACTTGTAGGCGTCGAAGAGGGTATAATATTTGTTTTCAAAAGGATTGGCCGAATCATAGCCTTCGTTCATCCGTTTGACAATGAAATCATAAGCGCCATCGCCGTCCAGATCGGCAGTGGTTATGTCGTTGGTTCTGTAATCGTTATAATAGGTGTCCGGGACGCCGTCGATTTTAGGGATCGGCTCCAGCGTTATTTCGAAGTAAGGATTCGGTTGTACGGCAACTTCCGGACATGCCGGTTGCTCAACGCCGTCGATGACGGCCGCAATTTTATATTTGGAGGTTAATGTGCCCGAAGCATCAACATAATTCGATGCGCCGGTGATGGGCGTTGTATTCAGTTTCACCTGATCGCGGTAGAGATTGTAGTTAACATTGCGCCATTCCTGCGCTGGAATACGCCAGTTGATATATACTCCGTTAGTTACTTTGGCGGCTACAAGACCGCGATCCAGATTTTCCATCCGGCGTTGCGAGTAAACGTTCGGAATAAGACAGATAAATAACAGGAGATAGAATAGGTGTTTCATTTGTACATATATTTTTAACTCTTTATTTATAAGAGGCTGTGTCAAAAGTACGTTTCACCGTCATTGCGAGGTCGAAGACCGAAGCAATCCAGTTTATTAACAATGACTTATGGATTGCTTCCTGCTTCGTTCCTCGCAGTCGCAATGACGAAATGGGGTTTTTGACACAGCCTCCTACAAATTGTACATCAGCTAACTTTTAATTATTAATTGTTAATTATTAATTATCAATTATTGATTATTAATTTCTGAACGTCTTGCGTATTATCGGTATAAGTAATTTTTTGTATTACAAATCCTTTCGCTTCCTTCGTTGTTGGGCGACCGGTCAAATCGTAGTATTGAATGGCTTTAACGGTTTTTTCGGCCGTCTGGCTGCCAATACCCGATCCTTCTTTATTGATTAAGCTCAATAATTCGCATACGGCCACTTGCTGATCTTCATCTATTCCAACCCAAACAAATTCTGCGCCCGGCGTATCCTCCGTATTGTCGGTGATATCTTTGCCGTTAACGAAAACTTTATCGAATGTTCCACCCGGAACACCTTCTACTTCGATCAGTTGTATTTTCTCTCCTGCTGTAGCGGCATTGACCGTAATATCCAGGATATTGCTTTCTTCGTCGCTTAGAGGGGGAATCAGCGTAAAGTCGCCTTGCGAGATGATTTTATCATAATCGCCATCGGTAAAGCTGTTGACGTTTAATTTCAAGGTAGAGTTAGTTAACGCTACACCATAGGCGTCTATTACTGATCCGGACAAGGTAGCGTTATTGACGCTGATGTAGGATTGAATAACCACATTGTTGCTGTGCAGTGTACCGGCTTCGACATTAACTTGTGTTATCAATGGATCTACATTTGCTCCGAGCACTAATGTTCCTCCAGCTACAGTAATGTCGCCCTCAAAGAAAAGGTCGCCATTTACGGTCCATTTTCCGGTGCCTTCTTTTTTGAGTTTCAAGGGAGCTTTTAAGTACCATACTGTATCGCCTTCGACGGTTAGCCGTTCATATTCCACTTTGTCTCCGTTATGACGCGCGGGTTCTTTCGTCAGTTGAGGGGTAATGCGACCATTGAATACCGCATCGGTATTTAATCCGCCTACTACCCATTCAATTGTACGGCCGGCGCTGCCGACGGAGTTTCCTTCGAGCGACGATTCGGCTGTTCCGCTCAGTTCGCCTATCTTTATACTCGTAGTGGCGCCCTCTGCGGGTGTTCCGTTGTGAATCAGGCGGGTGTTATCACCCAAATTAACTTTTGCTGTTACTAAAGAGGTGTTGCTTACTGCGTATGTAGCCGAGAGCGCTCCGGATTCCCGGATATCTCTAATGTTGACTACGGCGCCGTCCTCGAATACGCTTGTAAAAGGAGAAGACCAGTTGTTACTAGCGGCTCTACCCTGATTGGATATATTGATATTTACCGTGGAAAACCCGGTAATCGCCGGTGAATAGGTATTATCCGAAAGCAGACTGAGGCTTAACGCGCCACCATTACCGTTTATTGGCGTCGAGAACGTGGCGGCGGGTTCAAGATCAAGTTGTACGCTCGGCAGCGTTGTTTCAAATTTGGCAGCCGCTCCTGCATGTTTGATCTGTATTGGATCGGCAGTGTTTATTAATGCGCCTCCTTCCAAACGATTGTCAAGCGCAAGGATTGTTGGAGCATCAATCAGTAAAGTACCGGAACCTGTTACTCTGCCGGATCCGCTAAAGGCATATCCTTCGGCTGCAATGGTGAAATCGCCTTCGCCCAGATTCAGAATCGTTGTAAGCTGAATGTCTTTATTCAGTACCGCTGCATCGGAAAAAGCTACGGAGTTGCCGGGTTGGTAGCTGATGGCTGCTCCTCCGCTCACGCTGAAGTTACCTTCCAGTTCATTCCAGTTGAAACCGTTGGCGCCTGTCCATACATATTCGCCATTGGTAATCGGCGTGCGTTTGAAGATCACGTTCAGGCTGGAGCCTTCTGCTGCAACGACAACGCTTTCTCCATTGTTATTTGCGGCGTAGGTGGCTTCGGCGTCGTAGGCAAAATAATCGTTTCCTTCCAAAAATCCTTCCTTATCGGTTGTAGTCAGGTAATAGATCGTAGAAACTTGCTCGTTGATAGCGACTCTGGGCGCTTTTGCCTGAATACCGTCGCGATCTTTATAATTAATGGTGACGTCGGCTATCCCTTGCGATGGTTCTAAGTAATAGACGTCGATATTGTCTAAATAGACGTCGAGGGCAGCACTGGCTCCATTACCGGCATTACTGGCACGTGTATTGACAGCAGAGATAATTGCCAAGTCGGTAACAACCCTGTCTTCCACAGCCACTGTTGCTTCTGAACCGGCTAACGAGGGCGCCAGAAAGGCCTGATCCGAGATAGTTTGGGTGTTCGTTGCATCGACTTTATCCGTAATGGTTAAGTTTACGACCTTTTGAGTCGCAAAATTCAATTCGGCTGTGATGTGATACGTCTTTCCTGTGGCGCAAGCAACTTCCGTCAAGGTCGATTCGTTGATGGTTGCTACTATAGTGGCATCTTCATTTGCACGATTAAATCCGGGATATTGTCCGGAAGTAATCGCCGGGCCATAGTAGTCATTCGGGTCGTCGGTCGTTTCGTTCAGCGGACCTTGCGGGTCCAGGTTCAAGTAATGCAAAAAACCGTCTCCAAATGCATACAGGCAAAAAATTCCATCTGCATACCATGTTGTCCCATTGTTCACGTTCTGGCTGTTACTTCCTGAGACGAGCAATCCCAAGGCGTTTCTTGGCCCTAAGTATGCTCCATTAATAATCCAGTCAAACTCAATAAACCAGGTATCGGATTGCCCGATCGCTTCATTGCTCTGAGGAGTCGGGAAGACGATATCAATTCCTCTTGTTCCGGATCCACTTCCGGAAAGCGCCACGATACCATCTCCAACAGCAATACCTCCACTTCTAAAGATAGCATCGTTACCGTTGCGAGATGCCCAGCCGGCAGGCAATGCTTCCAAGCCATCAAAACTTTCCTCGAAGTGATGTTTTTTATAAACCTCACCCGTTTGAGCATTCAGTATGCTCCAACTTCCAACCGTCAATAAGACGGTAAATAAAAAAATAGATAACCTTCTCATAATACATTCATTTTAAATGATAAAAATATAGTGGCGAAAGTAGGTTTTTCTTTACCATGAAAAATATACAATCGTTCAAATGAATGGAGATTTGTACAGGATGCTGTTTTTTTTCGCAGAATGTACTTGAATTGTCGTATCCCGAATCCGAAAGAATAGAATATGCATATATTCCTTTTTTTGCAAAAGACATGGAAAAATAGCGGGTATTTGAAATTTGTTTCATAGCTTTGTGGAATCAATAAGATAAAATAAAGTTTATGGCATCAAAAAAAGATTTGAAGCAACGAATTAATGAGATTGCAGGAGAGTTATTTACCGAGTGTCTGTTTTGTAAACTGTATATCCCCGAAGTAGATAATGCGCGAGTTGACCGGTTGATAGCCAATATATTGGATATGCAGGTAGAGTTTTTAAACCGGGCAAACCGTCCGGATGCAGTCGCCAACCGGAAATTAGTAAAAGCAAGTTATCGAAAGTTGAAAGAAAGCCTGGCCAAAAAGGTTGATGAACTCTGTGACGAAATTGTCCATCTGAATCAACAGAAAGAAATCTGAGCAGATGTTTCGACAATTAAACGAATGGCTGCTGAAAATTTTAGGCTGGAAAATTAAATTGGATGTTCATCCTGTTCCCAAATGTGTAATTTCGGTCGCCCCTCACACCAGTAATTGGGATTTTATTATTGGAAAGATGATGTGTAACGCTATCGGATACAAGATTTCTTTCCTGATGAAGAAGGAATGGTTTTTCTTTCCGATGAATTATATTCTGAAGGCGATGGGCGGTATTCCGGTCGACCGGAAGCGAAAGTCCAGCATGACCGATCAGATGATTCGCTTTTTAAAGAGCCATGAACGTTTGCAGTTGGCAATTACACCGGAAGCTACCCGCAAGAGAAATCCCGACTGGAAAATGGGATTTTACTATATTGCCGTAGGCGCCAATGTGCCGATCGCCCTGGCTTATTTAGACTACAAAAATAAATTGGCGGGGATTCCCTTTTATTTTTACCCTTCGGGAGATGAAAAGACTGATATGTTGAAGATTAAGGCTTTTTACAATCAGTTTTCAGGGAAAAATCCGGCTAATTTTGGGATTTAGTAACTGATGTTATGCAGTCAAAGAGAAAATGCGAAATCACAGCCCCCGGCTATCCGGATAGGGCGAACACGCAGGTTAAGGGCGAACACGCAGGTTCGCCCCTACATTGAACGGGCAAGGCA
>JAISFI010000235.1 GCA_031263685.1 Dysgonamonadaceae bacterium
AATATCAATCCCGACGACATAGAAGAAATCACCGTATTGAAAGACGGGGCTTCGGCGGCAATATGGGGTTCCAGGGGAGCGAACGGGGTAATTGCCATTCGTACCAAAAAAGGGGCGAAGGGACCGACGCGCGTACAGTATGCTTACCGGTTTTCGGGAAAACAGCAACCACAGGGGCTTAACATGTTGAACGGTAACGACTACACAATGATGATGAAACAAGCCTATTTCAATCCTCAGCAGAGAGAAGCGGCTGCCGACCTCCCGGAATTTAATTATGACCCGACTTACTCGGAATATGAAAATTTCAACAACAACACCGACTGGGTAAAAGCGCTTACGCAATACGGTTTTACCCACGACCACAACGTAACCGTATCGGGAGGGGGCGAAAAAGCCAATTTCCGTCTTTCGTTCGGCTATTATACGGAAACTGGAACAGTTATCAAGCAGGATTTGCAACGGCTGACCAACCGGATGGATTTCGAGTATTATGTATCCGACCGCATCCGCTTTTCGTCGGACTTTGCAATCACCTACTTAGATAATCATAAAAACCTGGCTTCGGACGTCGGCGACGGCTACAATACCGATAACCTGCTGAGCATGGCTTACCGGAAAATGCCGAATGTGTCGATTTACCAACAGGACGTTTACGGAAACAATACAGACCTCTTTTATACCATTCCCCAGACTTATAGCAATTCCCAACCTTCCAAGTTGGATTCCAAACAGAGGGATTTGCTGAATCCGGTCGCGCTCGCGCACTTAGCTGAAAACAACGAAAAGAATGTGCGCATCATGCCCACTTTCCGCCTGCGTTACGACATGCTTGACCCGGAAAAAACAACGCTCCGCTACAACGGTTACGTATCGTTCGACTACGAAAACAACGATAATACCCGTTTCCTGCCGCGTGAAGTTACTTCCGTCGATTGGAGCAACGAAAATGTAAACCGTTCCTACGGAAGGGAAGCGGAAGCGCTGACTATCTATTCCGACCAGAATTTGACTTATATTCCGCGTCTGGGCGATAATCACAGTTTAATGCTGTACGCTTCCTGGCAAAGCGCGACCTACAATTCTTTGTACGAAGAATTTGTACGTTCCGGCTTAGCTTCCAAAATGATAACCGACCCGACCCTGCCCGGGGACGACCGTTCGTTTAAGAGCGGTTTGGAAGACCGGCGAACGATGGGGCTTGTCGGACGAGTTCATTATACCGCTTTAAACCGTTACATTCTCGACCTTTCCATCCGGCGCGACGCCGACAGCCGCTTCGGTACAAGCAACCGTTGGGGCAATTTCCCCGCCGCTTCCGTGAAATGGATTATTTCGGACGAACCGTTTCTTTCTAAAGCCCAATGGCTGAGCGAATTTGGGATTCGCGCCGGCTATGGAGTCACCGGTAATGCGCCGGGGAAAAACTACCTCTATTTCAGCCGTTACAACGACGACTGGGGCGGCGAAACAAACAATTACCTCGACATGCCCAGCATTAAACCGGCTTCGATTAAGTTGTCGAACCTGAAATGGGAATCCGTTATCTCTTACAACTTAGGCGTTGACCTTCATTTATTCGATTTCCGGTACAATGTCGATTTCAATGTGTATAGCCGGCGAACCAAAGATTTGCGCTTTGAAGAACAGGCGATACCCGGAAGTTTCGGCTTCACAAGCCTTCCTTACATCAACGCCGGTATCATGGATAACCAGGGCTGGGAAATTTATTTTTCGACAAACAAGATGATTAAAATCAAAGATTTTACTTTCGACGTCAATGTGAATTTCTCCAACAACCTGAACGAGATTGTTAACTTGACGCCTTCGGTATTAAATTCTTTCAATCAGGAGTTTAATTATCAAAACGGTTCCTATCTTTCGCGCATCCAGCAGGGAAATCCTTTAGGTTCCATCTACGGCTTCCGTTACAAAGGCGTTTATCAATACGACAAGTACGAAGACGCCGTTCAGAACCAGGGCAGCAGTCCGCACGTCACCGACGCCGCCGGAAACGTCATTTTAGACAGCAACGGAAAACCGGTGCCGATGTACTTCGCCTATGGTACCACCTCTTCCTACGTATTCAGGGGCGGAGACGCGATTTACGAAGACGTCAACAAGGACGGGTCCATCGACGAATTAGACATTGTTTACCTGGGAAACAGCAATCCCAAATTCAACGGAGGCTTCGGGACTACTCTTCGCTTCAAGAATTTTTCGATGGTTACGCTGTTTAATTTCCGCTACGGCAACAAGATACTGAACCGGACGCGCATGGAAGCCGAAAATATGTACACCAACGACAATCAGTCGATAGCCGTCAACTGGCGATGGCGAAACGACGGCGACGACCGGCAAATTCCCCGCGCCCTGTACAACTACGGATACAACTGGCTGGGTAGCGACCGCTTCGTCGAAGACGGCTCTTTCCTCCGCCTGAAATATCTGCTGTTCTCTTACGAGTTTGATAAAAAATTAATAAAACCACTGTTTATGAACCAGCTAAGTCTGTACTTAACCCTGAACAATTTGTGGACGTGGACGAAATATACGGGAGTTGACCCGGAAATTTCTCCAACTTCCAACCCCAGGGACGGAATTATCGGGGTAAGCGAGGACAAGGGTAAAACCCCGCGCGCGCAGTATTTCACGTTGGGCGTAACCGTTGGTTTCTAATACATAAAATGATTAACGACAATGAAAAAAACAGTTTTAATAACTTCAATGGCAGGTCTTATCTGGGCTATCGGATTAACGTCCTGCAACGACTGGTTCGATTTGCATCCGCAATCCGAAACCATACTGGAAGATTTCTGGCAAGACGAAAACGACGTCAAAAGCGTGGTTGCCGCCTGTTACCGTTCGATGAACGAAACCGGATTTATGGAACGCCTGCTGGTCTGGGGCGAAATACGCTCCGATAATGTGCTGAAAGGCAGCTCTCAAAATACCGACCTCGACCGGATATTCGATTTAACGCTCAATGCGGCAAATCCCTATACTTCGTGGAACGAGTTTTACCGGACAATTAATTATTGCAATACGGTCATCCATCATGCGCCGGAAGCCCTGGAAAAAGACCCCAATTTTACACAGGGGCAGCTTCGGGCTTATATTGCGGAAGCTAAGGGGATACGGGCGCTCTGTTATTTCACTTTGGTGCGCGCTTTCCGAGACATTCCTTTTACAACGGAGCCAACGCTCGACGATTCCAAGCCTTTTGAGATGGAACAGTCGGACCCGGACGACATTGTCCGTTTCCTGATTGACGACTTGAAAGAAATCGAAAACAGCGCAACGCTCGAATCAATACAAAAGATTCACGACAAGGGACGCATCACGCAAAAAGCCATCCAATCGTTGATTGCGGACATGGCTTTGTGGTTAGGCGATTACCAAACCTGTATCGACTACTGCGATAAAGTAACCGCAGCCAATCCGCTGCTAAAGCTGGAACTTTCGCCGGTTTTTGTCCGCAACGTTTTCTTGAACGGGCTTTCGGACGAAAGTATTTTCGAGCTTTGCTTCAGCGGTTCCCTGCCCAATTATGCCACGCAGGAAATGTATGGTCAATCCACTTCGCGTTCGGGCGCCAATGTTTATAAAGCCTCTGCTTACGATTTCAAGACAATCACTTTGTTTGCCAACACCGATTTGCGCGCCAAAGACTTTTACGTTCCGAATGAAAGCGACGGCTTGTACAGCATTGTGAAATATGTCGGCTACCGTTCTCGAATCAATCCCACCGGAGCTGTAAGCCGTAGCGATTATAGTTTTTATAGTTACTGCGACTTATGGATTTTCTACCGCCTTGCCGATATCTACCTGATGAAAGCCGAAGCTCTGGTCGAACAGGGCGGCGAGGAAAATTTGAAGGCGGCTTTCGAAGAGGTACTGAAAACCTACGAACGGGCAAACCCGGACATGCTGGACGGCGCTTTGGCGTTTACTTCCTACAATTCGCAGAACGCCATGCGCGACCTGGTTTTGGACGAACGCCAGCGCGAATTTCTTTTTGAAGGAAAACGATATTTCGACCTGCTCCGGCGAATAAAAAGAGAAGGAACGCAGAGCAATATCGTTTCCAAATACCTGATGAGAAAATACGAAGCCCAGGGATTGGAAGCGACAACCGTACGAAGCAAAATCAACGATAAAGACGCTATCTATATGCCGATTAACGAAACGGAAGTGAAAAACAATCCGTTATTGAAACAAAATCCTTTTTACCTCGTATCCTCCGATATTAGTAAAAATTAAAAACAAGAAAAGATGAAAACAAAAGCTATTTTTATTGTATTGACGCTGCTGTTTATCCCGGGATTTTTCCAGTCTTGCGACGAAAAAATTCAGGAAGACGCTTTATATACTTTCATGGGAGAAACCGTAGCCTCCTTTTGTGAAAACGATGATAACCTGTCTGTTTTTGCCCGCCTGATAGAAGAGTCCGGCAATCGTTCCCTGCTAAGCGTATATGGGCATTTTACCTGTTTCGCGCCTACCGACGAGGCTTTCGATACTTATTTCAGGAAAGAAGGTATTTCCTACGAAGATTTATCGGCGGAAGACAAGGAAAAATTTGTCTATGACCATGTTATTAAAGGAACTACGACGGAGTACCTGTCCGATTTTTTTGAACAGGGCGCCTTGCCCCAACCCAATATGAACGATAGAGCCTTATCTATCTCGTTCGTTGACGACGAGGGCAACAAGCAGGCAATTCTGGTCAATAACAACGCAAAAATTATTTCGAAAGACAATGAAGTGCATAACGGCGTCGTTCATGTCGTAAACAGTATTATCGAGCCTTCTATCAGCGACTTGCTGTCAATCATGAAAGACGCGGGATATTTCAAGCTTTTTGCCGAAGCTTTCGAATTAACTCATCTGGTTGACTCTATGATGGACGATTACGATATGAGCTACGAAGACCCGCATCCCGGACTTGACCAGGTAATCGTTGCGGGTTATACGGTATCGCCTGTTCATACTAAAAAATTGGGTTACACCGTCCTTGCCGAAACAGACGAAACATTTGCGAAAGCAGGGATAAACAACCTGAACGACTTGATTGAACGGGCAAAGGAATATTACGGAACGGAAAACCTGAGCGATTATACCCACCGGAATAATCCCCTGAACAGGTTTATTTCCTACCATATCATGGACAGGCAGATGGCGACCAACATGTTTATCTATTCCGGCGGAAATACGGCGCAACACGCAATGGACAGGCGGTACGAATATTATGAAACCTTCCTGAAAATGCGCTTAATTGAAATTAAGGCGGAAAATAAAATCAATACTCTCCAAAACGGTACTTATGTAGGAGTGGATGAAGTATTAAGCAACTTGGACGGCAAAAACGGGTATGTCCACGCATTGACGGACGTGCTGGTGTATGACGAATACGCGATGCAAAACGACGTGCTGAACAAGCGGCTGCGCATCGACGCTTACGCCATTCCCCCGCAATTGACGAACAACAATATCCGCTGGAAAAATGAAGGCGATAGCAGGACTATTTCCCCGGAACTTTGCGGCGATTATTTCCGGTTCAATTCGGCGACTAAAATCATTTTCTGGGCAAGCTACGGTTGGGACGACCATCAAGGCGATGAAGTCAGTATTCGCGGCTGGTACGATTTTACCCTCCGCTTGCCGCCGGTGCCGCCGGGAACTTACGAAATCCGTTTCGGCTACAATGCACGGGAATGGCGGGGAATTACCCAGCTATTTATCGACGGCGAAATTTGCGGCATTCCCATTGACCTGAAAATCAACGGAAATGACCCGCGCGTAGGCTGGATTGCCGACGAGGAAACGATGGACAACGGCGTAGAAAACGACAAAATGATGCGCAACCGGGGCTATATGAAAAGCGGAAACTCCATTATCAATGAAAGTTACGGTAATATCCTCCGCAATTCGGTGAACGATTTGCGGATAATCGTGGGTACATTTGTGTTTACCGAATACGATTATCATTATTTCCGCGCCAAAAATGTGGAGTCGGAAGACGCCGAGTTTCACCTGGATTTTATCGAATATGTGCCGGTAAGCCACCTGGCGGTGGAAGACAGGGAATGAGTTAAGAACTAAGAGTTAAGAACTAAAAGTTAAAAACTAAATGATATGATAAGAAATAAATATATATTGTTTATGGGTTTGTTCATCGGCTGTTTGTTTTGTTCGTGTACGGAAAAACAGGACGAACATTATTATCGTCAGGATTCCTTGCCCAAGGAAAACCTGCTCGACTTAATCGCCGGCGACGCCCGATTGTCCGCTTTTAAACAATTAATCGAAATAGCGGAATATGATTCGCTGCTGACTTCCAGTCAGACATTTACGGTGTTTGCACCGGTCAACGAAGGTTTGTCCGATTTAAATTTGAACACGATGACACAGGAAGAAGCGCGCAGGATAGCGGGCAACCACATCGCCCGATTCAGTAATTCGGCGTCAACGGCTCCGGGAAAAGTAATCCGGATGATAAACAAAAAAATACATACATTTTCGGCAAGCGGCGAGTTTGGCGGTTCTCTGTTGCAGGGAAAAGACATCCGCGCCCAAAACGGCCTCCTCCATTTACTGGAAACGCCGGTTTCTTACCAGTACAATTTGTATGAGTTTATTCAATCCAATCCGGCTACCTCACAATTAGCCGCTTTTATCCGGTCGTTTGAAGAGGAACAGTTCGACAGTCAGTTAAGCATCCCGCTGGATGTGAATGAACTCGGTCAAACGGTTTACGATACGGTGACGGTCTTTTACAATCGCCTGTTCGATGATGTTCTTTTCGGAGGCTTGGGACCTATCCACCAGGAAGATTCTGTTTTCACCATGTTAATTCCCGACAATCAGGCTTGGGACGCTGCTTACGAAGAGTTAGCGCCTTATTTCAAGCGCTACAACGCTAATCCGGCAGTGGCGGATTCGATTCAAAACTGTCAAATATCCTTAGCCATTCTCGAAGACTTGGTTTTCCGGGGGAGGTATCCGGCTCCGGCTTCTTTGGATTCGATAATCTCTACTTCGCCGACAGGGGAATATATGCACAACCCCGGCGATTTGTTCGGAAACGCCGAGCGCATCGAAGGTTCCAACGGATTGATTTACCTGACCGGAAAGCTCAATTACAACGAAGCGGAAAGCTGGAACAAGCCCATCATCGTGGAAAGCGATGTTCAACAGGGAAGGGTAATCGGTCCGGGTACGGCTGTTTATACCCGTACCACTGATATAAACACGGAAATGCCGGTGAGCGAATCGCGCTACATAACGGTAGAAGCGACAGGTACTTCCACTCAACCGGAAGTGACGTTTGATATACCGGGTATTCTTGCCGGCAGGTACAATGTGTATGTCGAATTTTTGCCCGGCAGTATTGACGGCGTACCGAACGACAGTACCAAAGTGCTGTTCGCTTTAAGTTACACGAACGCCAATGGTCGCACGGCGAGCCAGGACGTTATATCAAACAATTTGCTCACAAGCGGTACGAAGAAAGTAATCATGCCGGTCGTGCAAAATTTCAACTTTCCGGTTTCCAATTACTACGACCGGCTTTGGATGCACGATTTCAACAAAGGCTTGCACAGCATAGAGGAACGGGCGGCTACGACCACATTGAAAATAAAAACCAATGTGACTACGGCTGAATTTAACAGGAATACTTATACCCGTAAATTCCGCATCGACCGGATTATTGTTGAACCGGTTAAATAGAGAGGAAAGGATTATATGAAACGAAGCATGATTTTTAAAATCACCCAAGTTCCTGATTAATTTAAGCCACGAATGCACGAATTTACACGAATAGGAATTAGTATTAATTCGTGCATTAGTGGCAAAAAAATATAAACGTATGAAAAAAAGAGAAAAAAATAAGAATCAATTTTGTTCCATCGCACAACGGACAGGGATGTTGTTTTTCCTGTTGCTTTGGATGGGAACAAACGTGTATGCACAAGACATAGAAGTAAAAGGAAAGGTGATAGACCTTTCTACCGGACAGGGATTCGCCGGAGCGCGCATCAGCGTAATCAATACGCGCCTGACTGCCATGTCGGACGAAAACGGGGCTTTTGTCCTCAAAACGCCGACGGCAGATGTTACTTTCTGGGTAGAAGCGCCCGGTTACCAGTCGCAAACGGTAGCCCTGAAGGAACGGACGGAAATTGAAATCGGCATGTTGCAACAAACCGGTACCGCTTCTTTTTACAACGACAGGCTGTTTTCTACGACGAATGCCGTACCGGTATCCGATTTTTCGCCGGATATCCTCACGGTCTCCGAAGATTTGAGCGGGTATCTGAACGGACAAATCCGGGCAATCAACCATTCGGGAACTCCCGGAAGCGGAACGGCGGTTTTTGTGAAAGGCTTCAATTCGCTGAATGCAAGCTCCCAACCGCTTTATGTCGTGGACGGTATCCCCTGGCAGGTACACGAAGGCAACGGTTCGATTAACGCCGGATTTTACAATAATCCCCTGGCGGTCATCGACCCGGAGGATGTGGAAAAAATTACCGTCTTGAAAAGCGGAACGGCGCTTTACGGAAGTAAGGGCGCGAATGGCGTTATCCTGATTGAGACCAAAAGGAGCCGCAACCCGGCTACGGAAATCGCCCTCAATATCAGTACCGGCTACCGCAGCCCGTTTAAGTCGATTCCGGTAATGGACGCTACCGCTTACCGTTTATACGCTTCCGATGTGATTGGAAATCAGTTTCCAAACTCGTCGCTGGTGGAAAAATACCAGTTCCTCGAAGACGACCCCGGCAAATCGTATTACAAAGCGAATCATAACAATACCGACTGGCTGGATTTGGTCAATGTCGGCGCCGGAAACCAGCATTACGGCATCAATGTCAAAGGAGGCGACGATATCGCCTTATACGCCATATCGGTGGGATATACGCAAAGCGAAGGAAATGTGGATAATACCAATTTCGACCGCTTGAATTTCAGGGCTAATTCCGATATTTTCCTTACCCGGAAATTCAAAATCGCGTTCAATATTGCGTTTACCCAAACGGCAAACAAGCTGAGAAACGACGGGATTGACAGTATTTCGTCGCCGGTATATCTGTCGCTGATTAAATCGCCGCTGTACAGTCCGTACGAATTTGACCGGAACGGCAATCTAACGCAACGCCTGAGCGACTACGATGAACTCAATACCGGAAATCCGCTCGCCATCGTCAAAAATGGAATCGGACAGTCCAAACGGTATGCCTTGAATGTAAATGCCCGTCCGTCGTATACCTTCGGCGAAGATAAAGTGACGGTCAGCATGTTGCTCTCTTACGGCTGGCGAAAATTAAATGAAAGCACATTCATTCCCGACCGGGGACTGGCGGAATATGCCCTGTACAACGAACTGGGCGAAATTTATACCTGGGCAAGAAACAAGGTTTCCGACCGGATGGATACGCATACTTCGATTATTGCCGACGGGCAGGTCGATTGGAATGTATTGCGGGATGAAACCAATCACCTGAAAATCCTGGGCGGTTACCGTTACTATTCCGATATTTATAAATCGCGCAATGCCTACGGCTACAACAGCGGCTCCGACAACATGACCCAGTTGTCCAATACAACGGAAAGCCTTCGTTTTTCCGACGGTATCAGCGATAACTGGCGTTCGATGTCGTGGTATGCCGATGCCGGATATGTATTCAAAAACCGCTACCTGCTGAATGTATCGGCAGCGATGGACGCCTCGTCCCGTTTTGGGAAAGAAGCGGAAGGCGCTCTCCGGCTGGGCGGCGTTTCCTGGGGCTTATTTCCTTCTGTTTCGGCAGGCTGGATTGTTTCCGCAGAAAACTTCATGCAGGCGTTGCCCTTTGTCAATTTCCTGAAATTGACGGCGGCTTACAGCCTGTCGGGTAACGACGATTTGCCTAACTACGCTACCCGCAGTTATTTTTCGTCGGTTAATTCTTCCTCTGCGACAGGACTTGTATTGGCAAATATCGGCAATCCCGGCTTAAAATGGGAAACAAGCCGGATGACTTCGGCAGGATTGGACGTCAGCTTGTTCGACAACCGCTGGAATGTAAAGGCGCAAATTTACGCTTCCAACACCAGTGATTTATTGACTCAAAAGCGGTTGGACGAATTGGCGGGGATTCAGTATTACTGGAGCAACGACGGCGAACTGAAAAATACCGGTTACGAAATAAGCACCAACATCCGTATTTTGAACGGCAGAAACCTGAAACTGGATTTCGGCGGTTCGTTCGGTCATTACAAAAATGAAATAACGTCGCTGGCAAACGGTTCTTTCCTTACCGATATAGCAGGCGCTCAGGTGCTTACACAGGAAGGACAACCGGCAGGCGTATTCTACGGATACAAAACCGCGGGCGTATTTTCGACTCAGGAAGCGGCGGACGCTTCGCGTTTGGCGATTTTGAATATTGCCGGACAAGCGATTCCTTTTGCCGCAGGCGATATGCACTTCGAAGACGCGGCTCAAAGAGAGGCAGGCGGCTATTTGATTATCGACGAAAATGACCGTCAAATCATCGGCGACCCGAATCCGGATTTTTACGGGAATTTCAATTTCAGCCTTTCGTGGAAAAAATTCACCATCGACGCTTTATTCACCTATACTTACGGGAATGATGTTTACAATGCTTTCCGGGCAAATCTTGAAGCAGGGAAAAATACGGACAATCAGTCCACCGCCATGCAAAGCCGCTGGGTAGCCAACGGTCAGGTAACAGACATTCCCCGCGCTGTTTACGGCGACCCCATGGGAAATGCCCGCTTCTCCGACCGCTGGATTGAAGACGGCTCGTATCTGAGGTTTAAATCCCTGTCGCTGACTTACAAATTACCACTTCACCTGTCGTTCCTGCAGGAAATATCGGTTTGGGGTTCGGTTAGCAATATCTTCACCCTGACCAATTACCTGGGCGCCGACCCGGAATTTGCATACGGAAACTCCGTACTGTACCAGGGTATTGACGCGGGACTTGTTCCGCCTTCCCGCTCTTTTAATTTGGGAATAAAGATTAATTTGTAATTCCGGCAATCATTAAAATAAACACCAATGAAAACAATAAAAACAATAAGAAAAATGAAAACAATAACATCCGGTTTACTTGCAATCATGCTGTTATTCACCGTTTCAGGCTGTCAGGATATGCTGGAAACCGATTCGAGCCGGGTCGTTTTTGACGATAAGTACCAATTGGACGACCCGGATAATCCTTTTTATGCGATTTCGGGTATTTTAAGCAAGCTCCAGCAAATCGGCGACCGTTATGTTCTTTTAGGAGAATTGCGGGGCGATTTGATGGAAGCTACGCCGGGCGCCCCTGTTTCGTTACAGGAAATCAACAATTTCCAGGTATCTGCCGGTAACGAATATACGAGCCGGCGCGATTATTACGACATAATCAACAACTGCAATTATGTCCTCCAGCGTTTGGATACCAGTCAGGTTGTCCGCAACGAGAAAATAATTCTCCGGGATTATGCCGAAGTAAAAACCATTCGCGCCTGGACTTATTTTCAGTTAGGGCAGATTTTCGGGAAAGCCGCTTATTTCACCGAGCCGATTAACAATCTCGAAGCCTCGCTGAAACAGTATCCTGAAATCCAATTAGACGCCCTGGTCGAACTGTTGATAGAAGACCTGAAGCCGTATTCGGGACTGCCTGCCATTGATTATTCCCGGACGCCCAGTCCGTTTATATCCGCCAATTTGCTGCTGGGCGATTTGTATCTTTACCTGAACAACTACGAGGAAGCGGCTTTGCGGTATTACAACGAAATAATGGAATCGCGGGTTATTATTTCCAACAGTTACAGCAGTCGTTGGGGGAGTGCGACATTCGAAAGCCTTTCATATCTGCATCCCAATGCCTATATGAACGAATCGCTGGCGCAAATTCAATATTCCATGGACCCGAAAGAATTTCACAGTCAATTAGTTCGGTTTACATTCAATGACAAGCCCTTTGTTGTGCCGGCAAAAAAGTATGTTGACTTCATGTCTTCGTCCGGGTATTTTTACTCCGATAGCTATACCGCTCCGATTACCGGTTACCGGGAGGCTGATTTGCGGGGTTACGTATCGGAAAAGGCATTGCAGTACGGCGACGCTTTCTTTCTGCTAAATTCGCAAGCCGGTAACCTGATAGAGAATGAAATGTATGTGATATATAAATTCATCTATCCCTCTTACAGTACCGTCGGTTCCGACCCGCAGAATGCTCTTCTTTCGGAAGAAGGAATCCTTGCCTATTTGCGGACAATTCCGATTTACCGGAATCCGCATCTCTATTTGCGGTTTGCCGAAGCCGTCAACCGGTCGGGCAAGCCCACCCTGGCATTTGCCGTATTGAAATACGGCTTGAATGCGGCGAACATCAACGATGCCAAAAAAGTAAATCCAGCCGAAACAGGCGTTTATAACTTCCTTTCGAGCGATTTCGACGGCAACATACCGATGGCGTCCCGCGGACGGGGTCAAGGCATTTCCGTTGACACGACCGTTTTTGTGATACCTAAATTCCCCGATAGCGACAATCCCCGGCAAGATTCTATTTTGTGGGTGGAAGAGCGTATTTTGGAGGAACTGTCAGCAGAAACGTCCTTTGAAGGGAACCGCTTCTTCGATTTGTTGCGTATCTCCCGGCATAGAGATAATCATCCGGAGTTTATGGCAAATAAGGTCGCGGCAAAATATGATAACCCGGAGGCAATGAAGGCACGGCTGGGAGATATCAATAAGTGGTTTTTGCCGTAAGGGGAAGTGGATACGCGGCGAGCCGCGTATCCACTTTACGCAGGCAGTTTTGTGAAGACGGCGTAAGTTCAATTAGTAACCTGAGTTGCTCGAAGCACGGCAAACAGGCGCCAGCTAACTTTTAATTTTTAGTTCCTTAATGAAATAGTGAGAAAAAAAGTTGTACTTTTGCAAAAAATAGATTGTATATGAAATACTTTAACGTAGCAGGTCCCTGCATAGAAGGCGAGCATTATATGCTTGATGCAACAGAACGTTTGCACAGCGAGCTGGCAGAACTTATTGACTCAAAGCAGTATTATGTCATTCACGCGGCGCGGCAGACGGGAAAGACTACTTTATTGCTCAACCTTGCGAACAAAATCAACAAAGAGGGTAAATATTATGCCGTTTATTGCTCGTTGGAAAAAATGTATGTTACAACCGATCCTGAAATAGGAATACCTGCAATTATCAATACTTTTGCTATTGCATTGGAAAATTATAATTTGCCACATTTCAAAAAATTTAAAGATAATTTAGATGTCTCGGATTACTTGAATGCATTTGGACTGGCACTGTCGAGATGTTGCAGACGGCTTGACAAACCGCTTGTTGTCTTTTTTGACGAAGCAGACTGCTTAAGCGAAAGAATGCTCCTGTCGTTTTTGCGACAGTTGCGGGACGGTTTCATAAACAGGACTGTCGCACCCTTTCCAATGTCTGTTGCATTAGTCGGAATGAGAAATATACGGGATTATAAAGCGAAAATCAGACCCGACAGGGAAACACTCGGCACAGCGAGTCCGTTTAATATTATTAAACAATCTTTGACGCTTCGCAATTTTACAGAAGAAGAGGTTGTAGCACTTTACAGGCAGCATACAGATGAAACCGGTCAAATTTTTGAAGAGAGCGCTGTAAAACTCGCTTTTGAACAAACGCAAGGACAGCCCTGGCTCGTAAATGCAATTGCCTGTGAGATCATTGAACAACAGCTTAAAAAAGATTTTACAAAGCCCATTTCAGCAGAAATGGTTTCCGACGCAATAAAAACAATCATTCTTCGCCGCGATGTGCATATCGACCAGTTGCTTGATAAACTGAAGGAAGAACGTGTAAGGAAAGTGATCGAACAAATAATTATCGGTGAAGGTGAGAACATTGAAACCTTATCCGATGATTATAATTATGTGAAGGATTTGGGATTAATCAGGGAAATTAACCGGGTAATCGAACCGGCAAATCCTGTTTATGCAGAAGTAATAATCAGGACGCTGAATCACGATGAACAGCGAACATTGAGTTCCGATGTACGGTTTTCCGGTTACGAAATGCATAAATACTACAAAAACGACAGCATTGACATGAACCTGATGTTGCAGGATTTTCAACAATTTTGGCGGGAAAATTCGGATGTTTGGGAGGAACGGTTTCAGTATAAAGAAGCCGCGCCGCACTTGATTTTACAGGCATTTCTGCAACGGGTTTTCAACGGTGGCGGCGATGTGAAACGGGAAATGGCTACCGGGAAAAACCGTCTGGATTTGTGTATCTGCTATAAAAGCAAGAAATATCCGGTCGAACTGAAAATTAACCGGGGCAAAAAATCAGTAGAAAAAGGCATTGAGCAAATAGCAGGGTATATGAACACGCTTGGCTGTACCGACGGCTGGCTTATCGTTTTCGACCGGAAAAAAGAAATATCCTGGAATGAAAAAATCTATCAAAAAACCGAAATTATTGACGGGAAAACAGTAAATATTTTCGGTTGTTGAGAAGGCTCTTACTAATTGAACTGCGTAATTGAATTTACGAGTTCTTAATTTTGTTTATTTCAAAAGTTGTATTATCTTTGTCGCGTTATTGGAAAGTGGAAAGATTTGTATGCTTGCAACCACAGTAAAAAATGCTAAAAATCGGTTATTCCCGGTTCTTTTCCTGCAAATCCTCCTCTCTTTCTGATACATAACTGTCAGATTTTTTTATTTTAAACAATTTACAACATGAGTTATTTATTTACATCCGAATCCGTTTCGGAAGGGCATCCGGACAAGGTTGCCGATCAAATTTCAGATGCATTACTGGATCAGTTTTTAGCTTATGATCCGGATTCTAAAGTCGCGTGCGAAACATTAGTTACCACAGGACAGGTTGTTTTAGCCGGCGAAGTAAAGTCAAAAGCGTATATTGACGTTCCCGAAGTTGCCCGCGAGGTGATCCGGCGCATCGGCTATACCAAAAGCGAGTACCAGTTCGAAGCCAATTCGTGCGGTATCCTCAGCGCCATTCATGAACAGTCCGTTGATATTAACCGGGGCGTGGAACGGGAAGACCCGCTCAATCAGGGCGCCGGCGATCAGGGAATGATGTTCGGCTATGCCACGAATGAAACGGAAAATTACATGCCCCTGCCCCTGGACCTCTCGCACAGTTTACTGATCGAACTGGCGAATATCCGCAAGAACGAGATCGAATTGATGCCTTATCTTCGTCCCGACGCCAAGTCGCAGGTGACCATTCAATACAACGATAACGGAACTCCGGAAAGTATTGATACCATTGTGATTTCCACTCAACACGACGAATTTATCCCCGGCAACGATAAAGCCATGCAGGAAAAAATCAAAGAAGACGTGATAAATATTCTTGTTCCGAGAGTAAAATCGGCTTATCCGTCCCATGTTCAGGCATTGTTCAATGACAGGATCAAATATCACGTGAATCCGACCGGCAAATTTGTAATTGGCGGACCGCACGGCGATACCGGATTAACCGGAAGGAAAATCATTGTGGACACGTATGGTGGAAAAGGCGCTCATGGCGGTGGCGCTTTCTCCGGGAAAGACCCTTCGAAAGTGGATCGTTCGGCAGCTTATGCCGCCCGCCACATAGCAAAAAATTTAGTAGCAGCCGGAGTTACCGATGAAGTTTTGGTTCAGGTAGCCTATGCAATTGGCGTTGCCGAACCGATGAATATTTTCATCAATACTTACGAAAAGAGTAAAGTGAACCTGAATGACAGTCAGATTGCCGAAAAAGTCGCAACGATCTTTGATATGCGACCGAAAGCAATTGAAAACAGGCTAAAACTCCGTCATCCGATCTACCTGGAAACCGCCGCTTATGGTCACATGGGACGCAAACCGGAAGTGGTAACCAAGCATTTCTCTTCCCGCTACGACGAAGAACCGGCAAAAGAAATTAAGGTCGAACTGTTTACCTGGGAAAAACTGGATTATGTAGAGAAAATCAGAAAAGAACTGGGAATTAATTAAAACTAAAAGTTGCGCGAAGCGC
>JAISFI010000246.1 GCA_031263685.1 Dysgonamonadaceae bacterium
TTGACGACGCAGATTCTTGCCGGCAGTTTTTCACCGGCATAGAAATTCCGTCCCCAGAGTTCGGCGCTGACGAGCGCCGGCTGCAACGCGCGCTGCATGGCGTAATACGCCGGATACGGCTCGATGTTCTTTGCATCATACACATTGCGAAACCAGGTGAGCAGGGCGAAGTGGATAATCCCCGAAGCCCGGTCGCTGGAGCGGCGAAGCGCCTCCGCCAGTTCGCCCGTAATAAACGCCTGCGTTTTCAGAAAGTAATCGGGATTGCCGAAAGCATAAGCCTCGTAGCCGACCAGCGTTTGCGGATTCTGATGCACCAGCGTGTAAAAGCGCGTGGGGTGTCCGGTTTCGTTATTGGGATAGCCGGTGCTCATCTCCTGACTGATAAGCGGTCGGCCTTCGTTCTTGTGGTCGCGCTGAAACTCGCCGTTGAACTGTTTGAAAAGCGTATGGTCGTACCAGTTGATGTAGGAATGGACGTCGTCGATGTCGCCGTCGTCGATGCCTTCGTAAAACGCTTTGCCGAGCTTCGCCTCATTGCGGCGATAGTTTGAATCGAAAGAGATGGGGCGCGTGGGATCGATTTCCCTTATGCGCTTCACGACGTCGGAAATGATCGTCATTTTCAATTGACGCTTTGCGGGGTTGGGTTCGTTGTCGTAAAACTTCATCTCGTTGTTTATCGTCCAAAACAGAATCGAGGGATGGTTGCGGTACTTTTTCAGCAGCGACAGGTATTCGTCGGCCCACATCCTTATCAGCGTGCTGTCGGGCATCGAAGCGTTAATCATCAGCCAGGGCCAGGTGCCTTCGTGACTGATTCCAATGCCGTTCTCGTCGGCAGCGTTGACCCACAATTTATTATACGGACTGGTATGGGTGCGCGTGACGTCGATATTTCCCGCTTTCATGATTTGATAGAAGCTATTGGCCAGCGTCGCGTCGTTGGGGGCGAGGGCGAAGGGCGTGTGATTGCCGCCCCGCAGCCAGTAGGGTTTGCCGTTGAGGTGGAAGAGGCCGTCCTTCACCTCGAAGGTGCGGAAGCCGGAACGAACGGTAAAAGCATCCTCTTCCGCGCCTTTGGCCGTCCGGATCTTGAATGTGAAATCGTACAGGCTGGGCGACTGCGGCGACCACAGGCGCGGTTGAAGCCCCTGAACAGCATAGCTTAGCACGCGTTCCTCCCCGGCTTTGAGCGCTATCTTCGACAGGGATGTTTCGGAATAGAACAAATGATTCGTCTCCTTTTCAAAAATATCGGTCGAAAGGCTGATGTTTTGCTTTTGGCCGGAATAGTTTTTGACGGTTACTTCAAAGCTTGCGCCGTCGAGCGTGGGACGGATAAATACATCGTCAATTTTTATGCGACTGGCGACGATCAGTTTGACCGGTTGCCAGATGCCGGCGGGATTGCCGCCGTAAAACCCGTGTGCGATGTCTTTCAGCATCTTGCCGGTGACGGTTGCCGAAGCTTCGAGTTCCTTCGCTTTTTCGGGGTGTTCGTCGAGGCGGGCAATGGTGTAGTAATCGGGTTCTTCGGATTTTCCCGAATCGCCGGCGTAGTCTTTCACGACGTAAGCGGCAATGAGGTTTTTCCCCGCTTTCAGGTATTTGGTAATGTCTGTTTTTATTTCGCCGAACATGCCGGTGTGCGACGCGACTAATACGCCGTTCACATAAATGTCGGCCATCTTCGAGACGGCGTCGAATTGCAGTTCGACCGTTTTGTTTTCCATTCCCTGCGGGAGATCAATCCACTGGCGATACCAGGCGGCTTTTATCTTTTTATAATCGAAGGTGTAGGCCTCGCAGCGGGCGGTTTCCTGCTGATAGTAGGTATCGGAGACGCCTTTGGGAAATTTGCCCTGATTCATGGTTTCGCCGTGCAGCCAGATGCGGATCGGATTCCAAAAGCTGGGAACGGTCATCACGTGCCAGTTTTGGTCGCCGGTTTCGGGCTTCTCCGGACGTACGCCTTTGACTTCGTAATCGGGCAAAAACAGCCAGTGGCCGTCGAGGGCGATTTCGCTTCGTCCGGAAGGCAGCCGGTCGAGGGCGACGGGGGTGTAGGAGGCGCGTTCCGCCTGTCGCCGGTTTTCTTTGGCGTTCGCCGGGACGACGGTTGCGTATGTGCGGACGGGGATGTTGTCCAGCGCGGTTTCGTCGAGGGGTTCGATGCGGAGGCTGTCGAACTCGGTGGTAATCCATCCGCCGCCGAGGGTGACGTAGCCCTGCGGGGCGAGGCCGGCGTTGGCGTCTTCCACGTCGATGCGCGGGAGCTGCTCATCGTTGAGGAAGACGCGGATGCGGTTGCGGCAGGTTTCGATGCGGAAGCGGTACCAGACACCGGTTTCGGGATGGAAGTCGAGGGGAGAGAGCGACAGCAGTTCATCGGCGCCCATGTATCCCATGCGGCTCAGGTAGAGATCGTCCTGCAGGCCGCCCTTCATGCCGAGCACGTAGCGGTCGAAGCGGTTGGCGGCGCGGAAGCCCGCCCAGATCTGCACCTGTTCGGCGTCTTTCGGGGCGCGGGCGGAGAAGGTGATGCGGCAGTTTCTCAGCGTTTCGTCGCCAAAGCAGGCGTAGGCGCTTTGGGAGCGGAAGACGCCGTCGGTTGTTCGACAGTCGCCGCGGCCTCTAATGAGGAGCGGGCGGGACGGGTTGTCGAAGTTTTCCGCAAACTGTGCGTTGGCCTGCATGGAGCAAAGCAGCAGGATGGCGAGAAATATACGCTGCAAGCGTGGACGCTTGCTTTTAGCCCGACGTAGCGTGGACGCTACGCCGAGCGGGAAATTTATCTTCATCTGTTATTTCTTTATTACTTTAATTTTCGCACTTTGTGTCCTGCCCTGCACGGAAAGGATGTAGATGCCGCTTCTCAATCCGCTCAGGTTGTCGATGTTGACCTGATTGACTCCTGCTTGCAAAGCCGCGCTTTTGCTTACATGCAGTTTGCCGTCGATGCCAAACAGTTGCAGGCTCACGTTGCTGTCTGCATTTGAACCGATTTCAATATTCAGCCTGTCGTTGAAGGGATTTTCCTTTACAATCACCGAATTGGCAAAATACAGAAGCTCTGTGTTTGTGGTACTGTTTTCGGGATTGAAGACCGTCTGGTTCTGGAATCCGCCGACTTCGTATTTGTAGGGCACGCCCTGGGGATTGAGCATCCAGACATAGTCAATGCCCACGCTTACATCGGCATAGCCATCGACCACGTGCTGCCATTCGCCGTAGCCGGACGAGCTGATGCGATAGACCTCGTTTTGCGCGTTGATGCCCCACACTTCGTAGTTTCCGGCGCTCAATTTGGTCAGATGATGAGGATTGGGCACTATCAGCCAGCTTCCGCGGTTTTGCGCCGACATGCGCACGATGTCGCCTTCGGGATTGAAGCCCCAGACGAACGATTCGTCGGCAGCGATGGCCGTCAGTTCGCCGTTGACCTGCGTCCAGTCGCGGAGGCCTTCGTAGTCGCGGAAATAGACGCGGTGGTTTTCGTCGATGCCCCACAGCATGGACTGCGAGCCGTCGATATCTACGATTTTGATGGAGGAGTTTTTGACTTCCCAACCCGTTGTTTGATGGCACTCCTGATTGTTGGGCAGATTGGCTTTCACCAGGTTGCCGGCGGTGTTGATTGCCCAGGCGCAGTTGCCGCCCAGGGCTACATCGACCGCCGTCAGTATCTTGGACAGTTGCGACCAGCCGGCTACGGGATAGCCGTCTATTTCATTGGCATATATGGAATTGTTGCTGGCGCGGGTAGCAAATACGTCGCGCAGGCCGGCGAAGATCCGCTTCATCGCCGGGTCGCCGTTGACCGACTGCTTGACCGGCGCTGCCGACAGGTTGTGCAGGGGACGGAAGATGCTGATGCCGGCTTCGAGATTGGCATCCCAGATTTCCCTGTCCAAGTCGTTGTACCAGTTGAGGCGATAGGCTCCGCCGAGGTTTCCGGACTTCACGGTGTGGTATTCGTCGCAGCCTTCGGCTTCCAACAAAATGGAGCCGGAGTTGCGGTCGGCAAATTCACGTACCAGGGCGATGTACTGGTTGGGGAAAGCGTATTCGGAGTGATGACTGCGGTACCAGGTGGAGCCTTCGCGCCAGTCGCCCCAGGCTTCGAGGACGATCCACTCGGCGTTTTGGGCGTGTCCATCGACATATACCTGCCGCATCCTGGGCGTGCCGTCGGCGTAGTTGGCGATTACGTGCGTATCATCGCCGCGAAACGTGCCGGAGTTATCGACGGGATTCCAGTCGTTGAGGACGTTGTCTTTCATTGGCTTTCGTCCGCCGTTCAGGGCGAAGGCGAATTTCTTTCCGTGCAACTCCTGTATTTCCGTGCGGACGCCCATGTTGCTCCAGCTAAACCAGCCCTGCGCGCCCCAGGCGATGTCGCGGGTGCGCGAGTCGCGGTCGAAGAAGGTGGTGGAGAGGATGAGGGCAAGGTCGAGGTCGAAATCTTCCTTTACCCTCCGCACCATGTATTCCAGGAACTCTTTCAGTTCGTAGCCGCAGGAAGGGTAGGAGACGTGCGAATTGGCCGTCCACCACTGCATGGGGACTTTGCCGTCGGGCGTAAAAAACAGTAATTCGCGGGGCACGGTCTGGTAGAATTTTTTTACCGCATAGTTGTAGATAAACTCCTGGTGTTCGAGGTTTCCCCAAAGCAGTTGATCCACTTTCAGGTATTTTTGAATGGCCAGATTGAAGGGCGCATTGTCGGCAAAATAAGCCACTTTGATGTTGTTTCGGGCGTAGGGATTGCGCTGAATGGCCTCGACCATGTATTTCAGTCCGGCGCAGGGCGCTCCGCCGGGGCCTGTCTCGTAGGCGCGGTCGGCGACTTGCTTGGTGTTGTCGGGTTCGCCGCGTCCGTGACAGAAAATCACTTCTACCTTGGCTTCGACCTGCTCGGAGATGTAGATGTCGGTTGTTTCCTGGGTGTAGGGGAAGTTGTAGTTGTAGATCGACTGCTTGTTCCATCCCAAGACCTGCGCCCGCGAGAAGTTGTTTCCGTTGGGGTCTTTCCATACGGCGTCGGCGCCGGGGTCGGTACCGTTGAGCATTTCGCGGGTGGAGTTGGCGTGTCCGCCGATGGCGAAGGTGTGCATGCCGTCGGAGAAATTGGTTTCGTACTTCGTGTCGTCGTCCAGTACCGCGCTGCCCGTATTGCTGCTTTTGCGGATGAAAATCATGTCGCAGTTCACGTTTCCGGTTTCAAAGACGAGTTTGACGTCGTAGTAGCCTTCCGCCAGGGTCTTGTGGCCGAGGTGGACTTTGCTGAAGGCGTTGCCGGCGACGACCGGTACCGTTACGCCGTTTTGCACGCTTGAGCCATTAAGTTCCAAGCGCACGGTTTGTCCGGCTATCGCTGCTACCGCCTGCGTGGTGAAACGGTAATCGCCGGCGGAGAGCCATACTTTCTTGAACTGGATCCACTCGCCGGGCGAGGTGTTGCCGACGTACCAGTTGTTTTCATTGACCTGCGTCGTTACCTGCGCCGTCAGGGGAGAGGCGAGGAGGAAGAGGGAGATGAAGAGGATGCTGATGTTTTTGACTGTCTTCATTTGAAATTAATTATTTGTTTTATGGTGATGAAATTATCGTTCCCCCAAAAGCTGGGGGCATTCCCCCAAAAGCTGGGGGCGTTCCCCCAAAAATCAGGGAATATCTACCGTAAGTTACCTCTTAAACTGCTGCCGGATAATATCGAGATAAGTCGTTCCGTAGGTATTCGCCGGTTCTATCGCCGCTTCGTACTGCCAGTTGTTGAGGCCGTCGATGAATACGAGCGGCGTGCTTCCCAGATTCATCTTGGCGACGTTGCAGCGCTTGCGGAACTCGTCGGGGTTCTTCTCTACGATGGGCGAATTGTAGCTGCCGTTGTTGATATACGCGTTGTACGAGGCCGAAACCGAAGGCATGAAATCCGTGCCGTAGTTGGCGGCGATGTATTCGCGGTTGTACTTGAAATTCTCGTTGATGAACTGGTTGAGCCAGTAGAGGCGTTCGAGAAAACCGGCGCCAATGTTGCACATATTGTCCATCGTTACCGCGTCCACGCCTCCCGACAGGAAGTGATAGTGATAGCGGGCGGACGGCGTCCACTGCACCTGCCGGGCAATGAGGTACACCTCTTTTCCGGTGTGCTCGCGGATGGCTTGACGGATGCCGTCGTACACCTTGCGCGAATCGGCGGCGAAGAGGCGTTCGGGATTGGAGAGCACCAGCACCGGACGACCGTTGAGATGGAAATAGGTATCGTCGCTGAAAAAGTCCGACGCCCGGAGGAAGAGGCTGTAGAGGCGTTCTTCGCGGGTGAGCACAGTGTCGCGCCGCACGCCGTCGGGGTCGGTGTAGGTGTACGTTTTGTCGGCGGCAGCTTCGAGCAGGGCGTTATTGCTGAGGCCGGAGCAGAAGTTGTTCATGTCCATCAGGATGGCGTATTTCATATTGCCCAGGTCGATGGGGAAGTCGGGGTTTTTGCCGGACATCAGGCGGATGAGTGCCGTGTCGCCGGCGTTGGCGTTGTTGGGATAGAGCGCGTTGGCGTTTTCCTTGAGGCCGGTGGTGACCATGAAGTCGATGCGCGCGTCGCGGCAGTAATTTACGAGGGCTTGCATGTTTTGCGCTCCTTCGTCGTTTACGCCCAGGGTGTACCTGCCCAGCAGCGGCTCGATGTTCGGGCCGACCTTTCCGGCAGCTTCGTCGTGCGGCTCGGTGATGCGCGTCCAAATGGCTTCGTTGGTGAAGGCCGTGTTGGGAACATAAAGGTAGATGCCGACGGGAATATCTGCCGTTACGGCAATTTCTTCTATCTGATAGTTCAACGGATAATCGTCGATGCTCGGCCCGCTGTCTTCGGTGCAGGCGGTAAATAATCCGACGAATAATAATGCTGTGATAATATATTTACTTTTCATTTTCCTCAATTATTCATTGTTAATAACTTTGTTGTAACCATAATTTTTTCTTTTTGCGGAACACTTGCCGTGGTTTGCGGGCGTACACCCGGATTTTTCGTACCCAAGCCCGGAACTTTCGTACCCAAGCCCGGAACTTTCGTACCCAAGCCCGAAGTTTTCGTACCCAAGCCCGAAGTTTTCGTACCCAAGCCCGAAGCTGGCGGGTTTACATATTGTTGCAACAGTGTCATTGTTAATTATTAATTATTAATTCTCCTCCGTAAGTATTCAGGCGCGACACGAATTTGTAGTTGAACGCTTTCGTGAGGGCGCGTGCAGCGCTTGTCTCGCCGGTCATTGCGCGGGCGGTATCGACGAGTTCTTCGTAGGTTGTTCCCCAGTAATTGCAGAAATAGTGCGCGTGATAGACGATTTGCCGGTGTCCGGCATACTTGCCGGCAGCGACGGCTGTTTCCGGGTCGATTTTCGTGAAAGCCAGCGCCGTGACGGTGTTGTCGCCCCAGCGGGCAGAAGCGTTTCCGTAGGGACTTGCGGCTTGCAGGAGCTGTACGGCACGGTAATATTCTTCGCCGTTGCGCGCTATTTCGCTCAGGGGATAATTCAGGCGTTCACGTCCGAAAGAATAGGCAGAGCTTACCATGCCTTCGATGTTCATGTTTGAATTGAAGACCGGCGGCCAGCGGAAGGCGCGCGTGCGGCGTTCCACGTTCCAGCCTTCGAGACCGTTGAAGAAGCTGCCGAAGGCGCGTTGCTTGTAAATCTGCTCCAGGTGACGCTCGTCGCTGCCTGCGCCGTGGACGTCGGCGGCGTAAAAGCCCATTCTGTCCAGGTAGCCGTGTCCGTTGGTATCCCATTTGATGCCGTCCTGCGCCAGGTAATCGCCGGCCTTGTTGCCCATTCCGTACTGCGTAAATGAAGCGCGAATGCCTTCCTCGTAATAGTCCTGCGCCGACTGCGCGCCCAGTCCGAACTTTATCTTGGCTTCGGCTTTCAGGAAACAGGCATCGGCATAGTTGAAGAGCACAACGCTTGCGTCGGTTTTGATGAAGTCCGGTTTCACGCGCGAATACTGAAAGCGCGTATTGCCTTTTATCGGGTCGGAGTATCGGGTGTTGATTGTTCCGGGGATAACGGCGATTTCCCAGTCGGGGGGCAATCGCTGACTCTCGCTGATGGGCAGGTACGGCACGCTGTAATCGACCAGGATGGAATCGCGGCGGTAGGCGTTAAGCCCGTCGGCACGGTGTGCAGCATAATCGGGGCAGCGGTCGTTTCCCGTGTTTGTACAAACATGCTCGCGGGTAATGGTATCGGTGAAGAGGAACGGCTCTTCGGCAGCGGTTGCGCCGTCGTTCGAGTGGACAAACCACGATTCGATGCGCGGGTCGCTGTACGAAAACAGGTAAAGGGCAAAGTATTCGCTCAGCGTGGGATAAATGTAGTCCGACCAGATGCCGGTCGATTCGATGTCTCTCAGGAAGCGGTTGTAGTAGTACGACACGTCGTAGGTTTTATCGGTTCCGAAGTGCGGGGCGACGTTTTCATCGTTCGAGGCAATCAGGAGGTTTTCTTGCTGCATAACTTCCGTGGCGTGCTGCTGCGCGAGTTCGGGCAGGAGGTTCTGCACGTGCATCGCCATGTTCAGGCGGAAGGTAGCGGTGAACTTCTGCCACTTGGCGATGTTGCTTTGCGTCTGGTTGAAAACGTAGTCGGGCGTCAGGCAGTCGGTCGAAAGATACTGGGAAGCGGGCTGATAGCCATCGGCGGCTTCCTTCAGGAGCGCGAGTATCTGCGCATATACCTGCGCTTCGCTGTCGTAGCGGAAAGTGATGCGGCTTTCGCCGTCGTCGAGCAGAGCGTCGCTCATCGGGATAGGGCCGTAGAGGGATGCCATGAGGTAATAGACGTAGGCTTTCCAGGTCTTTACCATGGCCAGGCGGTTTTGATGCCCTTCTTTTCCGGTGTAGTCCTTTTCTACCTGTTCCAGATCGCGCAGGATGTCGATGTATGCCTGGCGGAAATAGGTATCGCCGGTGTCTTCGTTCGGAACCGTCTTGAACTGAATGGTAACGAGGCGCGAGTTGTTCAGGAAATAATTGTAGTTCATGTCGCCGAACAGCTTGAGGGTCTTATAGACCGTGCCGGGGAAAATGTACTTGAAATCGGTATTGTACAGTTTGTTGGGATTGGAGTTGATCTCCTCGAAATTGTCGGTACATCCGCCAAGGACGGCTGTAATGATCAGCAAAACCGATAATGCTGCTTGATATATTTGCTTTTTCATATTCTTTATTTGAATGAATGATGATTAGAATGAGACTTTCAAATCGCATCCCCAGTAAGCCTGCGGGAGTGCGAAGCCGGCTTCAAAGCCCTGTGCGTTTCCGGTGGTGCGTGTAGCCTGCGGATCGACGCCTTTGGGGGTGTTCTGGAAGAGGATGGCGACGTTCCGTCCTACGAGCGACAGTTTCGCATCGTTGAAGGGCGTTTTTGCCAGCCATTTTTTGGGAATGTTATATCCGGCGCTTATCTCGCGCAGCTTGATGTAGGAAGCGTCGAAGATGTAGCGCGCCGCGGTGTTGTCGTTGCTGTGCGTCCAGTAGTTGGTGGGCGGACACCAGGCGATGCTTGCCTGTCCACCCCAGTATTCGACGCTGGGATCGTAAACGGCTCCGGGTATATAGACGCCCTTTGGCCGGGTATCGGGATAAAGGACGTGGTTTTCGTAGATGTTGGCGCCGGGCTTGACGGTGTTTCCGGGATCCATGATGCCGAAGCGTTCGTTGTCGATTTCGCCCATGATTATTTCCGAAAAGAAATCTTCGTAGCGTCCTTCGAGCGACTGCACGGTAGTGCCGTTTATCCCGCCCCTGAAGGCGGTATTCGACCATATCTGGCCGCCTTTCTGGAAGTCGATCATCAGGTTGACGTCGATGTTGCCGATGCGGAACGAGTTTCGCCAGCCGCCCAGCCATTTGGGCTGGGTTTCGCCGAGGTACTGGTCTGTATCTCTGATCGGTATTCCGGAAATGTTGACGAGGATGTGTCCTTCGTCGTCCCGGCGATAGTCGTTGCCATAGAACACGCCGTAGGGTTTTCCGACTTCGGCATAGAGCTTTATGTTTGAAGCGGAGCCGATTTCAAAGCGCGTCATGTCGTTGGCGAGGGCTACTACTTCCGACCGGTTTTGCGCCCAGTTGAGGGTGGAAGTCCAGGTGAAGTTTTTCGTTTCCAGGGGAGTAATGGCGAAAACGATCTCGGTACCGCTGTTGCGCATTTCGCCGGCGTTAATCCACTGCGAGGCGAATCCGCTGGCGAGCGATGCGTCGGCGCGGATAATCTGGTCTTTAGTGGTTTTGTCGTACCAGGTGAAGTCGATCGAAACGCGGCTGTCCCAGAAGCGCAGTTCCGTACCCAGTTCGGTAGAGCGGGTGCTTTCGGGCTTGAGGTTGGGGTTGCGCCGGTCGTTTTCGCCGTAAAACATGGAGTTTCCGAGGTAGCTTCCCGAATAGTTGTATCCGTTGTAGAGGTTATCGAAATTGGTATCGTTTCCCACCTGTGCGTAGGAGGCGCGGAGCTTGGCGAAGGAGAGGATTTTCCGGTCGATCGTCAACAGGTCGGAGAGCACAATTCCGGTGCCAGCGGAATAGTAGAAGTAGGAATTGTTGTTCATCGGCAGCGCGCTCGACCATTCGTTGCGGGCGGTGGCGTCGAAATAGAGCCAGTCGCGGTAGCCGAAGCTTGCCATTCCGAAGACGGCCTGCTTGTCCTTTCCGTTGTAGCTTTCGGAGGCGGCGACGGTTCCGGCGTTGTTTGCCAGCGTTTTCTTGTCGGGTTCGGCCAGTACGTTTATCTTTGAGATTTTTCCGTTCCGGCGGATTTGCTGCGTCCATGCGCCGACGTTTCCCTGAAGCGTTATCTTGTTTTCCAGGCGCTGATTGTAGGAAAACAGGGCATCGTAGTTGTTGTTCCGGTTCAGGCTGCTGCCGCTTTCGTAGTATCCGTCGATGTCCCACGAAGAATAGTAGTTCGTGAAATTCCAGTTGGTCGCCGCCTGCACGTCGGTTGCTCCCTTGAGGCGGAAGGAAAAGAGGGGGCTTATTTTGAAGTTCAGGGTTGCGTTTGCGGTGATCCAGTGGCTATCGCTGGCGTTGGACGTTTCGTTGAGTAGCCAGTAGGGGTTTATTGCGCTGGAGTTCCGGGTGTAGGGCGTTCCGTCGGGCTTTTTCCAGGGGACGAGTTCTTCCTTGGTGGCGTCGCGCGGAAGTCCGTTTATCACGTTCAGGGGATTGCGGGGCGAATCGTTCTTGAAAGCGCGGTTATCGACATTTTCGTTGGTGTAGCGCACGCTCATGTCCAGATCGAGGAATTTTGCCAGCTTGGCGGTGGTGCGCAGGTTAAAGACGTTACGGTTTACCTTGTTGAAGTTTTCCAGAATATCGTCGCCGTGGATGTTGGTATAGGAGAAGCGCAGGGTCAAATCGCTGAAAACCTTGTCGATCGAGAGCGAATTGGTGGTCGTCAGGCTTGTCCTGTACATGTCCTGAATGGTGCCGGGCGTGGGCGAATAGGCTCGCACTTGGTCGTTGCGGCCTGCTACGTCGAATCCCAGCATGGGCATCCCCCACGAAGGATCTTTGGGAAACATGTTGAAGACGTGAATGTCGTAGGGCAGTTCGGGATTGTACTGTACGCTGTTGCCCGTTGCGCCGTAGTAGTTGTATCCGCCCTGAAAGCGGTTGTTCTGTCCGGAGCCGTAAATGTTCTGATAGGTGGGGAAATTGTAGAGGTAGCTGAGCATGGTGTTCAGTCCGTAGGAAACGCCCAGGCCTTTCTTTTGTTTGGCTTTTTTGGTGGTAATCAGCACCACGCCGTTGGCGGCGTCGGATCCGTAGAGTGCGGAGGCGTTTGCGCCTTTGAGGACTTCAATGGATTCTACTTCGTCGGGGTTGATGCTGTTGGCGATGTTCCCGAAATCCAGATCGTCCACTATGCCTTCTCCGGAGGTGTTGACCAGCGGCACGCCGTCGATTACGAAAAGCACCTGGTTATTGCCCGTTATGGAGTTGTTTCCGCGGATAATGATGCGGGTGGACGAGAGGGGGCCTCCGCCGGGCGTAACCTGCATGCCGGCGACTTTTCCGGAAAGCATGTCGGTGAAGCTGGTTCCGCGGCTGTCGCGCATCGACTCGGTATCGACGCCTTCGCGGGCATAAGAGAGTGATTTGGCTTCGCGGGTGATGCCCATGGCGGTGACGACGACTTCGCTGAGCATTTTCGTGTCTTCTTTTAAGACGATGCGCAGTTCTTTTTCTTTTCCGACATTGATGTTTTGGGCGATATAGCCCAGGAAGCTGATGCGAAGGATGGCGTTTTCCGGGGCGTTGACGGTAAATCTGCCGTCCAAACCGGTGATTGTTCCGAGTTGCGTGCCGACAATGGATACGGATGCGCCGATGATGCTTTCGCCCTGTTCATCGACAATTATGCCCGAAACGTTCCCGGACGGATTTTGAGCGAAAGCTATCTGTGTTCCGAGTAATAACAGGCAGATCAAGCATTTTATCTTCGACAGGAAGGGCTTGCTGTTGCATGGTTTCAATGATATTTTCATATATACATAATTTTTGATGTTTGTGTGGATGTTTGGATGTTGGCACGCAGATGACGCAGATTGAAGGGATAAACACAGATTGTAATCTGTGAAGATCTGCCTGATCCGTGTCATCTGTGTGCTTTTGTGACAGCCTTATTTCAATATTTTTTGAACAAGGTTCCTGCCGGCGACTTTTGCGCTGACGATATACAGTCCGCCGGGTAGATCGGCAATGGAGAGCTGTTCTTTTCCGGTGCGGACGATGCTTCCGGTGAGGTTGTAGAGCGTCAGTCCTGCGTTTTGCAGTTCTTTGTTGGCCATAGAGATTATATTGCCGGCGACTGTAAATTCACTGGCGGGTTTTCCGTCGCTGATTTTTTTAATTCCCGTTGTGACAATCAGAGGATAATCGGCAAACGCTTCTTCTTCTATTTCATCCGGCGTGGCTTCGGAGGCTCCGACGGCGCAGGCGTTGCCTTCAATGACTCGTTCCTTGCCGAGCTGGTCGGTGGCGGCGATGCCGAATTGCGTGAGGTAGGCGGCATTACCGAAGGTGCGGGCGGGCGCGTCGTCCTTCAAGGGGATGGCATAGGCGGGGAAGTCGCTTTGCTGGAGGTAAAATTCGGGGTCGTCGTCGATGCCGGAGGCGTTGACGTAATCGACGATCCAGCCGTCGTCTCCAGAGCTGATCTCCGAGGTGTAATTAATGCTGTTATCTGGGTAGTTATCGTTGGTAAACCAAGTGCCCAAAACGCTATTGCCCTGTAAAGTTGTACTTACATAGGTATTCTTGATGATAAATTCCTTTTCGCCGCTACTGTTTTCGCCGGGTGTGTCTCTGTTGTCCAGGCGATAGTTGAGATCGGAATAGATTTGTTGAGTGATGGAGAAATTTTTATCGAAAATACAGTTGTAAATGCGTTTCAACATATTGGACGTGTTGGTTTGGTAAATTGTGAGTCCGGCTCCGTGACCGCCGTTACCTCGCGTATAATTGGAAATCACACTGCTGTTTACCATGGTAAAAATGGAGTTGGGTTGTGCCTGTCCGAGAAAAATAGCGCCGCCGAAATTCTTGGCAGTATTTCCGAGGAAAGTCGTATTGGCAATCAGGATGGTGTCGTTGGTTCCCAGGCGTGTATTGTTGTGGTGGATAGCTCCGCCATTATTGAAGGCTTCGTTTCCAATAAACGCGCAATTCGTGATGTTCAGCACGAGCTTGATATTTTCGCGGTCATTCCGATTGTTCAGCGTAATAGCACCACCGTCGCCTGCAACGTCATTGTTCCGGAAAATACACCGGTCAATCGTTACGACAGGTTCCTGTGCCTGTTCCGCCCACGAATAAAGGGCGCCGCCGGTTGTACCGCTAACAGTAGAAAGGGAATGGTTTTCAAAAATGCAACCCAGAATATCTATTATTCCACCGTGCCAGAAAATAGCAGAACCCTGCGTATTGGCATTATCGGCAAAATAGCAGTTTTTGAAAACGACGTGACTGTTCATAATATGAACGGCCCCGCCCCTTCCGTTGGTGCCTGTGAACGCTGAGCCGGCTTCGTCGAGCTTTGCCTTGTTTTCCACAAAACGACAATTAATAAACGTATTGGTGATAGTGGCCGAGCCGCGCAGCCAAATACCGCAACCGCCGTCGTTGGCTATATCCGCTCCTTCGGTAAACAGCAGGTTTTCAAAGGTATGGTTCCCGCCGTCTATTCGGAAGATACGGCCATCGCCTTTACTGGTAAATCCGTCTTTTTCGGGGTCGCTTCCTACCATTTTGATGTTGTTCCAAGCGTCTGCTCCGAATAAAAATCCGCCATTGAGATCTTTATTTAGGCCTTGCTGATAGTTCGTTCCGACCGCAGTGCCTTTTGTTTCGAGAGATACGTCGATTATTCCGCTTACGTGGAGGATGTCGCCCAGGCCGATTATCTGGTGTATTCTGCCCAGGGTTTTTACAGGAGCGGCTTCTGTCCGTCCGTCGTTATCGTCATTTCCAGTAGCGGAAATGTAGAGATCTTTTGCGGCAAAGGTAGAAGCGATTGCACCGCAAATACAAAAAAATAATACAGCTGTTTTTAATAAAAGTGTTTTCATAGAACACATGTGTTTGAAATTGTTAATAAATTATGAATTAATATTGTTTTCAACAGAACGATACTCGCTCTGAAGAAAATCTAAGTGCAAAGATATTCTTGTCGTATTAAATTTTTGGGTGTTTGTTTATTACTTGCGTATTAAAATTTTATTACGTGGGGGGAGTGGGGGTGTTTTTGGTGGTGGAGGGGGAGAGAGGATGGTATGATACGTTTTAAGGGCGTTGCACGCAACGCCCTTGACAAATGATTGCTGTTCTTACTGCAATTTGTTTCGTTTCAGGATTTCGAGGATATGTTCCTGGGTCAGATTGGAGAATGCCTGGATTTGTTCTATGGAGAGGTTGTTTTGATGGGCGGTTAGAATGTTTTTTTCCAGTTCTTCGGTGCGGCCTTTTTTGAGTCCTTCTTTAATACCTTCCTTGATACCTTCTTTAACGCCCTTTTTGATACCTTCTTTGAGTCCCTTTTCGAGTCCTTTTTCGAGTCCTTCTTTGAGACCTTTCGCCCGGCCTTTGGTTTCTGCTACATCAGCGCTTTCAGCCAGACCTTTGAGCGTACGGATGACGTCCCAATGTTCGTCGTAGATTTCCAGTTCATTTGAAGTAAAGGCGCTTTCCTCACACAGATTAAGCGCTTCCCGGATGTCGGCGTTTTCCGACAGGTCGGAGGAAACGTTGCGTGTTTCATCATCGACTTCCTGGAGAAAACGAAGCCAGAGGACGGCCATCTTGCGGTCTTCCCATTTCTCAGGTTTGAACTTGGGAAGTTCTACCAGCACAAATTCAAGTCCAGGAATGATGTCGTTTGTATTGCCTTTGTTAATGGTCTGGTAGTGATGATAAAACTCGCTGCTCTTATGATCGAAGACATCGTTGATGATGCCCAGACCGTAGACGGGTTGCAGCAGATGATAACTTTCACCTCTGTCCAGTTGCCGGACGTAGGCTTTCGAGGCGTTGAAGACCAGGCGACTCCGGAACAGGTCGCCCCAGTACATCTGCATCTCGACAATAAACTGTCGTCCGTGATTGTCCCGGCATTTTACATCGACAATGGAATCTTTACGCATGGGGTTTTCAGGTACCTGTTCGGGCGACAGGTATTCGAGACTTTCAATCCGACAATCCGGCGGCAACGGCATCACCGCATTGAGGAAACTCTTGAGCAAGTGAGGATGTTCGCCGAATATCCTCTTGAAAATCAAATCATTTTTGGGATCCAGATAGCAAGGCATAATTTGTTTTATTTGTTTTGGTAAAAAAAATTGTTTCATCTCACAGGCGACAAAGATAGGATTTCTTTTTCTATTTTACAAACATTTATATTATCAACTCATTAGGGATTATTCTACCCCATTTATCCCTATAAATAGGGATTGTGAGAATATATTTTCTTGCTTAATTTTGCCGCATCAATTTATACGGGGATTATTTTTGCTTATTTCCGAACGGGTTTGGCCGAAAAACATTTTCTTATAACTTGATAATCAGTATTATTTTATCAACAATTCATTAAATTATTATTCATGATGAAAAAGATTGGAATCTTTTACGGGTCTTCAACCGGAAATACGGAACAGGCCGCCGAACTTATCGCTCAAAAATTAGAGGTCGATAGCAGTAATGTTATCAATGTAGATAAGGCAAAAGGCGCACAATTGCTCGATTACGACATTTTGCTTCTTGGTTCTTCTACTTGGGGTGTGGGAGATTTACAGGACGATTGGGATGGATTTATATCCAACTTACAAAAGCAGGATTTATCGGGTAAAGAAGTGGGGGTCTTCGGTTCGGGAGATTCGGCTTCCTATTCCGACAGTTTTTGCGATGCTCTCGGTATCATTGCGGAAGCAGCGGAGAAAGCCGGCGCCAGGATCGTCGGCAAAGGTGCAGACACGGCCGATTATTCTTTCGATGACTCGCGCGCTGCTATCGGAGGACAATTCATAGGCTTGCCACTCGACTTCGACAACGAGGATGACAAAACAGAAGAACGTGTAGAACAATGGATTACGCGGATAAAAGCGGATTGCGGATTGTAGGATTATAAATCTCAATACCCTACCTTCACCACCACCGGAAAATGGTCTGACGGCAATCGCACCTCATACTCTCTAAATGAAATTTCCGGTGGTGCTTCCGACATCTTCGCATCTTCTTGGAATATTTCTTTCGGACTTCTATAAGTATCTGTGAGTATGCCGTAGCGCTCGACTTTGAAACTTTTGGTTAGAAAGATATGATCAATGCGGCTGTCGGTCTTCATGTTGAGGTGAAAAGCGTTGAATGTTCCGGTGGTCGCATGGCGAATTTCGGCCAGTTCGTATGCATCTTTCAGGATACCGGAGTTATTGATCAACAGGTAACTTTCATTGTGTTGGTCAACGTTAAAATCGCCGGTGAGGATTACTGGTTGGGTGCCGGCCATGACTTTTATGGTGTCTAAGACTAATTTAGCGCTATTTTTTCGGGCTTCGACCCCAACGTGATCCATGTGTAGATTGAAAAATAAAAAGCGGAAGCCGCTCTTTAGTTCTCTGAACGATCCCCAGGTACAGATTCTGATAGCAGCGGCATCCCAACCTTTAACAGGTTTTCCGGTGTTTTTAGCTAACCAGAAATGGCCGGAGTCCAGGAGTTCAAATTTCTCTTTTTTATAGAAAATGGCCGAAAATTCGCCTTTCTTATTTCCATCTTCACGGCCAATGCCAATGTAGTTGTAGGCCGGAAGACCTTTCTGCATATCTTGTAGCTGGTTAATCAACCCCTCTTGTGTTCCGAAAATGTCAAAATCGTGAAAAAGAATCAAGCTGCGGATGATCGGTACACGTTTTTGCCAGGCATTGCCTTGCATGGCATCGCCTTTGTTGTCATATCTTACGTTGTACGTAGCAACGGTTAGCGTCCGATTTTCCTGCGCATAAGATGACAAGCCGAGCAGCATGTTGATAAACAGCAAAAAGAATGTTTTTTTACAGATCTGGTTCATAGATATTTATTTAATGGGAAAGAGATTACGCTAAATCAGTCATTTCAGTGTCCCCCTTTTTTGAGACAGCAATTAAGATATTGTTAAACAAATTTTCTTTTCGGGAGAAGAGGTAGAATCTCTTCTTTCCAGATGCAAAACTATTTATTTTTCCAAACATTCCAATTTTTTTGCAGATTTTTTTTGTAAATAATTTAAGTTGCTATTTATAGTTTATACAAATTATTAAAAGTATATATCCAAATGAAAGCAATGAGTTTGATTAAAAAAAGCGCAAATTTTGCAGAACTAACAAATTCTCTTATACAATCTGCATAGTCTACAAGATTTGCGCAAGCTTAGGAAGCCTTATCCGGGAAAATTCATCTGTAAGCTTCACTAACCTTTACTGTTTATTATTCGTACTGACGAGAAAACCTGTACAAATAATCCATTACAAACTATCCTTGATAGGTTATAATAAAACTTTCTTGAGTCGCCATACTTAATATTAATACAACATCTATTCTTTTCTTAGTTAAAATTAAATGAGTTAAAGATTTGGTTAAATAGATTAAGGGTTTACGAAGATGGCGAGTCTTCTGATTCGACAAAAGTAAAAAAACAACCCGGATAAGTTGTTCTATTCAGCGTCAAATCTCATATTCTAAAATCTCAATAAGACGCAGTATTACAATGACTTACAAATTAGCATGAGAAAAAAAGTGTATATGCCTATATTGTCTGGTGTTCAAGAGATGAAAAATTGTGGTTTTATGGCTTAAATCAGTCGACTCGTTTTACGTTCTTCACGCCCTTTAGCTTCAGTAAAATATTACTCAACCGTTGTACGTCTTCCACGTCATGTACCAATATTTCTACCATGCCTTCAAAAAGGCCGTCTTTAGTTTCCAGGGAGATTTTCCGTATATTAACCGAAAAATTAGTGATTGCCTGAGAAATCTGGTTCAAGATACCCATAGAATCTATCCCTCGAATTTCCAGGGTAACCGGAAATGAAAGCGTGGGACTGCTTGCCCATTCGCAAGAGATAATCCTTTTCCCGAAACTCGTTTGAAGTTTGATGGCAATAGGGCATGAACGCTTGTGGACAATTATCCGCTTGTCATCATTGATAAATCCCATGACACCGTCTCCGGGGATGGGATGGCAACATTCGGCCACCGCATAATTCCGCTTATTGCCTGTTTCCCGAAGGATATAAGTCTTTTTTAGGTCGATTTCATCGGGAGTTTCCAGTATTTCCGGAAGTTTTTCTTTCGCATCTTCTTGCTTTCGCAGGGCAACTTTATAGGCCTGCTTCATGTAATGAAGAATTACATTATCAGATTTCCCTTTCAACAGTTTTTTAGCAGAATCGGGAAGTTCTACCAAATGGGAAGCCACCGCATAATACAAGTCTTCTTTCTTCTCGCAATCAAAATAGGACATTATTCTATCCAATACACTAATATCTCCATCGATCCCCGATTTCTTCAAAAACTCGGCAATAATATCCTCTCCATTTTTGATTTTCTCCCGCCTCTTTTTACGGAGAGCTATTTCAATTTTCGTACGCGCTTTGGCAGTAGTAATAAAGTTTAACCATTCCGGTTGTGGAGATTGCGAGCGAGAGGTTAAGATTTCCACCTGATCGCCACTATTCATTTTGTGGCTGAGAGGCACCAATTTATGATTTACTTTAGCGCCGATACATTGATTCCCGATATTTGTATGCAACTCGTAAGCAAAATCGAGCGCCGTAGCACCTTGAGGCAGCGTTTTAATATCTCCCTTAGGAGTAAAAACAAAGATTTCGGCGGCGAAAAGATTCAATTTGATCATATCCAGGAAATCCAACGCATTAGGATTCGGATTCTCCAATATTTCCTGAATAGTTCCCAGCCATTTATCCAGTTCCGTGTCTTCTTCTACATTATGCGCCTTGTATTTCCAGTGTGCGGCAAATCCTTTTTCTGCGATTTCGTCCATCTTGGAGCTTCTGATTTGAACTTCCACCCATCGACCATCCGGTCCCATTACGGTGACGTGCAAGGCTTGATATCCATTGGCTTTCGGCCTGCTCACCCAGTCCCGGATTCGATCCGGACGAAGTCTGTACAAATCCGTAATCACCGAATAAATATCCCAACATCGTTTCTTTTCATCTATTCCCGGGCAAGATTTAAAAATGATCCGGACGGCAAAAATATCGTAGATTTCATCGAAACTTACGCCTTTTGCATTCATCTTATTCCAGATAGAATAGACGGATTTCATCCGGTCTTTCATCTCATATTTGATGTTCATAGCATTCAGCTTTTCTCGCAATGGAACAGCAAAATGCTCATAAATATAAAGTCTGGCCGGAGCGGTTGTTGTCAATTTTTCACTAATATGCCTGTATTCTTCCGGATGTTCATACTTGAAACCTAAATCTTCCAGTTCCGTTTTGATGGAGAATAGCCCCAAACGATGTGCTAAAGGTGCATACAAGTATAAAGTTTCGCCGGCAATCTTGTATTGCTTCGCCGGTAGCAGAGAGTCGAGCGTACGCATGTTGTGCAGGCGATCTGCAATCTTAATCAGAATGACGCGAATGTCATCGGACATGGTCAGCAATAATTTCCGGAAATTTTCCGCTTGCGCAGAAGCCTTGTCTCCAAAGATGCCTCCGGAAATTTTAGTCAATCCATCGACGATTTGGGCTATTTTGTCTCCGAAAAGATTTCGAATATCTTCTACTGTATAGTCCGTATCTTCCACTACATCATGGAGTAAAGCTGAACAAATAGACGTCGAGCCCAAGCCAATTTCCTTACATGCGATACGGGCTACTGCCAAAGGATGGAGAATATAAGGCTCGCCCGATTGCCGTTCAACACCTTTATGCGCATGATTGGCGAAATTGAATGCTTTGGTAATAATTTCAACTTTCCGGCGGTGATTAGAAGCCAAATAATCAAACAAAAGGGCATTAAATTCATCCTCTATTTTCTGCTCTTCCTTTTTCTTTTTTTTTGTTACGTCATTGACCATAAAAATGTATTACTAACAACATTAACTTGTGGGGATTTTGATAATTTGACCGATTTTCAGCGTCGATTGCTCAATATTATTAATTCGCATCAAATCCTTAACGTTTACTCCCGGATATCGTCGGGCAATTGCATAAAAAGAATCTCCCTTTTTTACCTTATACCGGTAGTATGAAACACCATCGGACGACGACGTTACTGTCGCACTCTTTGCCGCTGTTTGCCGACTTGGAGCAGCCTTAGCCGCAGTACTTGCTTTTGAACCGGATAAACCTCCGTCATTCACGTATAAGGTTAAATTCCTTCCGGGATTGAGATAGGATTTGACCGATTTTAAACGATTCCAGCTTTTGATTTGAGTTGTGGTTACTCCGTAATTATTGGCAATCGTCAACATTGTTTCTCCTTTGGAAACCTTATGCGTAATTTTCGATTGTTTATTGTTTGCGCTTAAATTTACGGTAACATCTTTGTTGGGGAAATATTGATCGGCATTATAAGCATAAATTGCAGCTTCCGATTCGATAAAAGCGTATGTCAATGTCGTTGGAAGGCGCAGTGCGTAGGGTTTATAATTTCCGGGAATGATGCCTTTTTTAAACTCGGGATTTAACGCCTTTAACTGTTCGATATCTATTTTCAGCACTTGGGCTACTTGATCCAGATGAAGTAAGCGGTTGATCATTACCGTATCGTTGGATAAAGGCATCGTGGTCGAGACCGGACAAATATTATGTTCCTTATAATAATTCATTGCGTAAGTTGCACCGATGAACAGGGGTATGTACGAGCGGGTATCTTTCGGAAGATATTTATAAATTGCCCAGTAATCTTTTTTTCCTCCCGACCGTCTGATGGCTTTATTTACATTTCCCGGGCCACAATTATAAGACGCAATGACCAAATTCCAGTCGCCATAGATAGCATACATATCTTTCAGGTAACGACATGCGGCGTATGTTGCTTTGATGGGGTCTCTCCGTTCGTCGACCAGGCTATTGATTTCCAGACCGTAGATTTTCCCGGTAGGCAATATGAACTGCCACAGTCCGCTCGCTCCCTTATGAGATAATGCTGTCGGGTTCAAGGCAGATTCTACGATAACCAGATATTTCAATTCCAAAGGAAGCTCGTTTTCATCGAGGATTTGCTCGATGCTGGGGAAATAATAATCGGCCAGTCCCAGCATGTATTGGATGATTCTCCTGCTCCTTCCCGTATATAGCTGAATATACCTTTTGACGATTTGATTGTAAGGCATTTCTATAATTTTGGGCAAGGCATTCAACCTTTGTATATAAACAGAATCGGAGGGATCAATGTCCCGTTCAAATTCCATACAGTCTTCATTTCTGTTGGTATGATAATTGACGTGCCAACTGCGCAGTAAACTGTCAACATTGGCTTCCAGGCTCTCCGGGATGTAAATGGAATCATCTTCCGGTTCGGGATCGTCCGATTCAGATGAGCTAATCGTATCGTTTTCAGCCTGTAACACATCGTCTTCTAACGAAGAGACATAACCTTGCGCATGTATGGAAGTCAACATTATTCCAAGAACACCAATCGTAATGAATACTTTCTTCATATTTTTGTTTTTTGTTCGAATATTTCTTTTAAAATATAAACACCTTAAAATCTAAAACTGCATTGCAAGCCAAATGCCCGTTGATTGTAATTTGTACGGTCGAAAAATGCCGGCGCCACTTTGACTGCTAAATCCTGACTGATATCGAAGTTAAAAAGCTCGGCATCAACATAAACATCTATCATACAAACAATGTACAATCCTATGGTGACAATATAACTCAGATCGCGATTTCTTCTGTAAAAATCTTTTTTCCTTTTTAAAACACCGGACAACCATTCGCGGTTTGATTCGGTTACCTGATAGCCGTATGGGAGGAAATCCAAATAGGATTCGGTAGTCGGATCGTTATCCACAAAGTCCAGATAAGCTCTCGAATAATCATTGTAATAGCGGCTATTGAACGAAATCGCATAAGCGCATCCCATAAATCCACCATAAACAATAGGCAATTTCCAATATTTTCTATTATATATTTGTCCCAATCCCGGAAATATTGCCGAATAAATAACGGCTTTAGTCGAATGGGGAGAAAAACTTTTTTTCGATGAGGCAACTGTTTTTGTCGCATCGGCAGGAGTTTTATCTTCCTGAATAAATACAGGTAACGTATGCGAAACCGTATCCTCCAAGGAACTTTCCGGCATAAAACTACTTTGTTCCTGCGCCACCGAAGGCAAAACGTATAGCAATAACAATATGGAAAAGATACAAAACCTCAAATGTCTAAACTTTCGATGCGCTAAGGTACGGATTATTTTTTTAAAGAATCGAAAATCGAAGTAATTCTTTCCAAATCTTTTTCCGATTGAAACGGGATCGTGATTTTTCCCTGCCCTTTTTTATTACATGTGAATTGTATTTTTGTTTCAAACAGGTCAGAAAATAATGCTTCCAGCGCCAGATAATCTTCGGATATTTTATCTTTCTCTCCAACGGGTTTTTGTTGTTTTTTCGCCTTTTCATCGTTATTTTCACGAACGATTTCTTCTGTTTTGCGAACAGAAAAGTTCCCTTTCAGGATTTGGTCGTATATTTCTAACTGGACAGTCGGATCGTCTACTCCCAATATCGCTTTCGCGTGCCCCATATCAATCTTTTTATCTTTCAATCCCATCTGTATTCCTGCCGGAAGCTTCAGCAGGCGAAGGAAATTGGCGACAGTTGCCCGTTTTTTTCCGATTCGTTCGCTCAATTTATCCTGCGTGAGATTATACGATTCTATCAGATTCTGAAAAGCCAGCGAGATTTCTATCGGGTTCAGATCTTCCCGTTGAATGTTTTCGATAAGCGCCATTTCCATGACATGTTCATCACTAGCTTTGCGGATATAGGCTGGGATAGTCTCCAGTCCGGCCAGCTTGGAAGCTCGGAAACGTCTTTCCCCTGAAATGATTTGGTATTGGTCTTTACCAATTTCTCGCAATGTGATGGGCTGAACTAATCCCAAAGAGCTGATAGAAGCTGCCAATTCTTCCAATGCTTCCTGATCGAAAATAGTACGGGGTTGATCTTTGTTGACCACTATCTTGGATAATTCTATCTCACTGATGGAAGACGTTCCGTTAGTTTTAACATCATCCATTTGAATCAGGGCGTCAAGGCCTCTTCCTAAAGCAGATTTGGGTAATTTTGCCATTGTATGGGTTTTTAGTTCGTTTGGTTGTTTACTTCATTCTTTTTGATCAATTCCTCTGCCAACTGTATGTGGTTGAAAGAGCCTCTGGATTCCGGATCATACAACAATACCGGCTTTCCGTAGCTGGGCGCCTCGCTCAAACGGATGTTTCTCTGTATCACTGTTGTAAACACCAACTCACGGAAATGTTTTTGCACTTCCTCATAAATCTGATTGGCCAACCGCAAACGGGCATCGTACATGGTCAGGAGAAATCCTTCTATTTCCAGCGATGGATTCAGTTTGGATTTGATAATTTTGATGGTATTCAACAGTTTGCTGATGCCTTCCAATGCAAAATATTCGCATTGTACGGGAATAATCACGGAATCGGCTGCTGTAAGAGAATTTACCGTAATCAGTCCCAAAGAAGGAGAACAGTCAATCAAAACGAAGTCATAATCATTCTTTACCGTCTCCAGTACATGCAATAAAACTTTCTCTCTGTTTTCCAGTTCCAGCATTTCAATCTCGGCGCCTACTAAATCTATGTGAGAAGGAATTATATCTAAATTTTCCAATTCTGTGCCGACGATGGCCTGTTTGGTATCAACATGATCTATAATACATTCATAAATTGAATTTTTTACCTCTCTGATATTAACTCCCAAACCGGAAGAAGCATTGGCCTGAGGATCCGCATCTACAATCAGCACCTTTTTATCAAGAGTCGCCAATGAAGCTCCTAAATTGATTGTTGTGGTTGTCTTTCCCACCCCTCCTTTTTGGTTTGCTAATGCAATTACTTTTCCCATGTTATTTTTGTTTTTGCCTACAAAGGTACAATTTATTCGGAATATTATACACATTCCATCGGTTAAACAATATAATATTTGTTGATAAGTATGGTCAATTGTTGATAACTCGATAAATAAGAATTATTTCCGTATCTTTGCCAGAAAAACAAAATATGAAACCACTTATTTTGGTAACAAATGATGATGGAGTACAGTCTCCGGGGATTGCAGCACTGATAAAAGCCGTCAAACCACTGGGAGATGTTGTGGTCTTAGCGCCCGATGGTCCCCGTTCGGGAATGTCCAGCGCTATCACCTCCCACGTACCTATTCGGATGAAAGAGGAAAGAAAGGAAGACGGACTGTTGGTGTACAGTTGTTCGGGAACGCCCGTCGATTGTGTGAAATTGGCGATCAATGAGTTATTAGACCGGAAACCGGATTTGCTGGTCTCCGGAATCAATCACGGATCCAATGCCGCTATCTGTGTACTCTATTCCGGTACGATGGGTGCAGCTTTGGAAGGCACGATATTCGGCATCAATGCTATTGGCTTTTCGTTAACGGATCAGGCGGCAGATGCGGATTTCAAAGATGCAGCAGCTTATGCCCGGATAATTGCAGAGAAAGTGTTGAAGACCGGACTCCCTTCAGGTGTTTGTCTGAATGTCAACATCCCAAACACGACCATCAAAGGAATCAAAGTCTGTACGCAAACCAAAGGCCGCTGGATTAATGAATTTTTCAAATCAAAAGCGTCGCAGGAACAAGATGTATACTGGCTTACCGGAGAATTTCGCAACGACGAACCGAATAACGCAGATTCCGACGAATGGGCGTTAGCCAATGCATACGTCTCTATCGTCCCGACAAAAATCGACCTGACAGCGCATGGGTTATTAGACGAAATGCAACAAAAATTCTCATCCCTCCATCTCTCATCCCTTCCCTCATGAAATATTATTTAGTAGTCGGAGAAGCTTCGGGCGATTTACATGCTTCAAACTTGATGAACTGTCTGAAAAACGTCGATAAAAAGGCCGAATTTCGTTTTTTAGGAGGAGATTTGATGCAAGCTGCCGGAGGATACATGCGAAGACATTACCGGGAGATGTCTTATATGGGATTCATCCCAGTCATGCTTCATCTGAAAAGTATTTTCAAGAATCTGGAACTTTGCCGGAATGACATTAAAGCATATCAGCCGGATGTTGTTATTCTGGTCGATTATCCCGGATTCAATCTGAAAATAGCCAAGTATGTCAAGACTCAATTGCATATTCCGGTATATTATTATATTTCGCCCAAAATATGGGCTTGGAAAACCTATCGAATCAACAGTATCCGGAAGTACGTCGATAAAATGTTTTCCATTCTACCATTTGAAGTGGCTTTTTATGAAAAGCATCATTACCCGATCGACTATGTAGGAAATCCCACCGTAGACGCCATCGCAAAAAGAGCGTTTTCATCGGAGAATTTCGACGATTTCGTCCAGCATAACAAATTAGGAAAGAAACCGATTATTGCCATCCTGGCAGGAAGCAGAAAACATGAGATCAAAGACAATCTTCCGGTCATGCTGGAAGTAATGGAACAGTTTCCTGCCTGTCAGGCGGTCATTGCCGGCGCTCCGGGTATTGATCCGGAATATTATCGGCCTTATATAAGGAAAAACTCCGTTGAAATCGTCTTTAATCAAACTTATCGCCTGTTGCAGCAGTCAACGGCTGCCCTGGTTACATCGGGAACGGCTACCCTGGAAACTGCGTTGTTTCGAGTTCCTCAAGTTGTATGTTACCGGACACCTTTTAAACATATTATGAGTTTCGTTTTCAAGCATTTTTTCCACATCCGCTATATCTCTTTGGTCAACCTGATTGTCGGGAGAACAGTTGTACAGGAACTGTACGCCACCCGTTTTTCCAAAGAACACATTCTCGCGGCACTGGATCCAATCTTAAATGATGAGACTTACCGCCAACAAATGTTGTCGGGATACGACGAACTGATTGAAATACTCGGACAAGCAGGCGCTTCCCAACGAGCCGCAACGATGATTTATAACTGCCTGGTCGAGGCTCAAACACAGGGAGATTATACTTCGCATGGCCTAAAACTGTGAGATGAAAACGGACTATGAGATGAAGACAGGCAGTAAGATGACAACGGGCTGTGAGATGACAGTGGGCTGTGAGATGAAGACAAGCTATATTGTGAGATGAATATTGGAGCTTGAATCCGAAACGGATTCTATCTCGGTAGCCTGAGTCGGTATAAGCATAGCAATATCACTTCGCGTTCCTCATCAACCATTGCGTTACCTTCTCGCTGTATGTCTTAGAGATAGGAATATCGGGAACGCCTTCTACGCCCAATTCCAAATAAACGCCGTCTTTTTCCCGGCGAATGATTTTTATCTGGTCGAAGTTGACCATATAAGAACGGTGACAGCGTAAGACATGCGTTTCGGATAACTGGCTTTCCAGCGCTTTCAAAGTTGAGCGTAACAGGAACTTGGCCGCTGTATTCTTCTTGTTGATGTACCATATCACCACATAATTGTCGGCCGATTCGATATAGAGTAGATGGTCCCGTTGGATAGACAACCGTAATTCGCCCTTTTCATCGTAAAATAAGACAACATTATATTTCAGATTCTGCTCCGTTTTTTCGTTTCCTATGGCCTGCAATTGCCGGTTTTTTTCCTGCCAGGAAAAATACAACATCAGCATGGCATAAGGAAGTAATAAGACCAGACTGGTATTGGTAATCGATTCTTTGAAAGCTTTGGAAAGATCTACCGTGTCTATGTTTTCTTTCAGCGACAGGACATATCCGGTATAGAAAAGCGCCATGAAAAAAATTTCCGCAAGAATCCAAAAACCATATTTAACATAAGAAATAGCATGTTTTTTGGCATAGTAGAACAGGATAATGCGACTGATAACAACCACTAAAACCCCGGTAAGAATGATCACGCTGGACGACAGGAAAAACATAAAATCTGATACATGATACCAGTTCTCCGAGTTAAACGGCTTATAAATATTGATGAAAATCAGCGCAAACAGCGCCGTGAAGCAAACCAGTTTAATCGTGTTTGCCTTTTCATACAGATAGGACGGTACCTTTTGATAGAGGATGTTCATAGCAATGTTTTTTTTCGCCGGACAAAAGTACAGTATTTTTCGCAAAAAAGATTCACCTCCAATAGACGAATTTCACCCCTGTACGACAGATTTTGTCCCAAAGCGATGGACGTAAAACCTTTTTTTTGGCAATCTCCGATTTGTGATGTTTGTTTGCAGCAAATTTACAACAAAACAGATATGAATCTCATTGATCAAGCGCAAAAATTAAGAGCCTTGTTTACTTACGACAAGACCGTAAAATTAGAAGACTCCCCGCTGGAAATACGGCCTTACCGTTTTATACAGCAAATGGGCGACGATGAAATCAGGCATGTCCAACAAGATATACCCGCTTCCGAGTTCTGGGCGGCTTCCGATAATCAAATTGCAGAAAATGCAAATTTTGCCTACCCCATTTTTGTTCCCAAAGGAGTGACAACAATGGACAAAGCCATTCTATTGTTGCATGGCCTGAACGAACGCAGTTGGGATAAATATCTTCCCTGGGCGGAGCAACTGGCCTCGACGACAGGGCGAGCCGTTGTTTTATTTCCCATTGCTTTTCACATGAACCGGACGCCCGATAGTTGGCATAATCCGCGAACGGTTTTGTCGTACGTCCATCTTAGAAAGGAGAAAATTGCCGATTTGGATAATTCCACTTTTGTGAACATTGCCCTAAGCGCCCGCTTATCCGAAAGTCCGTTGCGATTTTACATTTCCGGACGGGAATCGGTATTCAATTTATGGCAGCTTATTTCCGAGATAAAACAGGGCAAACATCCTTTATTCAAAGAAAACACCTCCATCAATATATTTGCCTATTCCATCGGCGCTTTTTTAGCACAGGTTTTGCTCCTGGCGAATCCGGATCAACTGACTTCCGATAGCAAATTATTCATGTTTTGCGGTGGATCGTTGTTCAGTCGGATGAATGGCAATGCCCGCGACATCATGGATCAAGACGCTTTTCGAAAGTTAAGGGAATTTTTATTGAACGAATTCATTTCCGGGAGCCAACATTCCGTTGAAAAGGAGGATTTTCTGACTCAAGCTTTCAAATCCATGTTGAGTTTTACAAAGCACCGCGATTACCGTGAAGCCTTTTATGAAAAGGCTAAAAACCGGATCAAAGCGATCTCGTTGAAAAAAGATTGCGTAATCCCGACCATCGGCGTGAAAGAGGCGCTCGGAAAAATCCTGCATCCACAGTTACTTGAAGAAATGGATTTTCCATACGAATATACGCATCAGAATCCTTTCCCAATACATGCTCGGATAGCGCCGGAAATTGTACAGCAAAGCTTTTCCACTGTCTTTGACCGGGCAGCGAGATTTTTAGGATAAGCGCTGCGGAAGAAATTTTTTCGGAAAATGTTTGGTTTTTAGTTTTTTTACATTACTTTTGCGCCAAACTTTTTAAAAGTGAAAAGAGAAAAACGAAAAGTTTTTTATGATGGTTGTGGAAATGAATAATATTAATTTACATTTATTTAACGAAAATTGTTTGGAACTCCCGAATAATTTCGTAACACACACACACACACACACACACACACACACACACACACACACACACACACACACACACACACACACCTAACCAGGGTACAGAGTCAATTACAGGTACGGGTAAGTGCACAGGTAAATACACCAACACAACACAGCAATTATTTATTTTTAACAATTCGAGCAGGAATTTTCCGGATTGCTTCAGGCTTCGCCTTCGCAATGCCGATGCTCTCTACACGTCATTGCGAGCCGCTTGCGACGAAGCAATCCAGCAACAAAGCGTTGCATGCAACGCCCCTACACAATACTCTACATCACCACCGACAGATTGCGTCCATGGTAGAGACGTTGCACGCAACGTCTCCGCTTGGTATGCCAACAATATATAGAATGCAAATATCACAATTATTTTATTCACTCTTAATACATCACAATCATGTCAACAAACGTACATCACCTCAAACAGCCATTTAATTTGCGCACTTCAGGCCGCAAATTAAAGGGTAACAGTCTGTGCAGACAACGTTACACCCAACTCTTTTGCCTGCTGCTTTTCCTGACCTCCTTCCAATTACAGGCGCAGGTAGTAGAATGGAGCACCATTCCACCTTCGCCATCCCTCTCTTCGCCAATTATCGGAATTGGCTGCGAGGACGTCACCCTGGATCTCATCTTTTCAATTTCCGTTCACCCGGATCTGGCGCCAGTGGAAGAGGCTAAACCAAAACAGATCCGCCTCGAACTGCCGGAGGGCATCACTGCTGTCAGCGCCATAAAAGGGACGAGCACGGGCAGTATAGGCGACTTCACGCCCGGCGCTATCGAACAGAACGGAACAGAAGTGAGCATTCCGATTGCTGTTATTCCCTGTAATATACAGGTACACCTCGCCATTACCCTGCGAGCTGGCGACTGTGAAACGCCTACCGGAGAAAGGGTCGTTAATTTCTCCATCCTTTCCAATGGCTATTCTCTGCCGGGAGGCTCACAGACAATGCCCCTGGAAGTAGTGCAGCCCGATATAACAGCCATTCCCGTCACCGCAGTTTCGGCGTCCGTAGCCTACAATACGGAGGTGCCTTTCGAGATTCCGCTGAGCGTTACCAACGGAGTAAGCATCGCCTCTCTGAAAATAACGATACAAAAAGAAAACTTCGTGACACTCTCCGACTTCCGCCTGGACAATAAAATCATCACTCCCGAAATCGACAGCAGTACCGTAACACTGCATTTAACGCCGGATTTGATAGGTATTCCCATCAGCGAAAACGCTAAACAAACCTTGAAATTCAATGCACAATCTTCTGTAGCCAAAAACACTGTAATCTCGGCTTCGTGCGATTTTCCGCTAATATCTGCCTGTTTCTCCATAGAGAGTTTTTTTGAAGTAATGCTCACGCTGACTAATTCCGGGGAACCGGGAATTGTAAGTTTTCAGACTCCGAATGTAACTCCTGTAGTGTTCACCACGAACCCGAGAACCGGAGAAGTCATGCCTAGGGCGTATGATGCATTGCATGTGAACTATTATCGTCCAAGATACATGTACAACGGGCCAAGCAGTCCTACCGTCACCCGGCTCCGGGTATATCTGTTTGAAAGTCCTGCAGATGCTGCTTATAAACACGACAGTTATATTGATGAAACCCGGCCTATTTATTATTCGATTACACCAACCAGTGTGGTAACCGAGAGCGACTTAAAAGAAGTAGACATGGAAGCCAACAATTGCATCTATTCCGACACACTGTCTAAAACCGGACACATGCGTCTGCTGAAAGATGAATTTCTGGACAAGTGTTCCCGCGTTACTTTCGATATTTTAGAACCCATTCCACCCGGTCATTATGTCTATATATATGTTCCTCATGTGATAGGAGAAACATTCGATAATTCGAGCTGGAAAGAAATACCTGTCATTTATAATGAACGTAGTTTCAATATAACGGGAAATAAAATACTCAGGATTGAACCTGATTTCTCATGGAACGTCAACGGCGATAAGATCCCTCAGATAAGTTTTTACGATATGGGGAGGTATAATCACCCCATTTTTACGACAAGCGGTTTGTCCGACTTCGTAACTTCTGCCAGTCAGCAAATAACAGCAACAGTACCTTTCAAGAATAATGCGCAGCCAGCAGGTCTGGCATATTATTTTTATGTTCAACTGCCGGAATGGCTGGAATTAATGGGCACACCAACATTGGACGGTATAGCTTTTTCTTATGCTGCCGCTACGCCGGAGTTGCTAACTGGCGGCGATTATTTTGATGCAAAGAAAAACACTTACAGGGTGAGACTCGTTTCGAATACCACCAACGGAAATATCACATTTACCTATCGAGCGAAAGCCAATGGTACCGGACTGAACGAATACAATTATGGAAAGAGCTTACTAACCGAAGATATCCGCTACTGGATAGACTGGGATACGGGATTCGGCATTGAAGACGATCTGTTAACACCCGATGTAAATGAAAAATTGCTCCGTCCCGTAATACACTACATCACCAAAACCACGCACAAAATAACCTGTACACTGGGTTCTGATGAAATAAACCTGGACGAATTCAAATTGCAACGTATTACCCGTGGATTGGCGGTGAAAGGAATTTCCACTACGGAAAGCCGCGTCCCTGCCAGCGCTGGATCCGATGGCAGCGCCCCCCTGGCCAATCTTGATATCATCAATTCCGAAACCTATTTGCCCGGCGATACCGGTCGCGTGGAAATAACAACAACGATACTCAAATCCGGATTTAAATACCTGTATGTATTACTTAATTCCGATTACCTGCCCTACTTTAATTTTACCGATTTTCCGCTCAGCGAGTCGCAGATAAAGATTTCCGGAACAGACTATCAGGCAGATCAGATAAGTCAGAACGGAAACAAGCTGTATATCCGCTTCCCTGCGCCCACAAGTGATTTTGCTATTAATACGCCGTTCGATATCGTCATTCCGTTCAAGGCGGGATATGATTCCGTCCTGATTACCTTGAAAGACTTACAGGCCTCCGTATCGGTAACAACCGAAATCGGTGACGCCAATACGGATCACTTCAACCCTCCTTCGCAGGATTTAAAAGTACAAAACTGGCGGATTCATTATCCTTTCGGATTTATTGAAGCTTATGGTCAGTCAGTAGCGTACACTTTCAGCAACACTGTTGCTAATCAATCTATCGAACTGGGTTATATACACAACATTACCAACCTCGGTAACATGCAGGGAAAGAGTTATGCCTACCCGAATGAATATCGTCCCTACTGGCATCCTCATCAAGTAACGATGACGGTGCCGTCCGGCCTGGCGATTTCCGGAATCATGCTCAGGCCTTTTGGTTACAACGATGTAACTACGGACACAAATACAGGTGTAGCTTCTCAAACGATTAATAAGTACACAGATTCAATTCCCAACAACGATGGAACAGTAAGCTACGTGTACGATATAAGCAGTATATTCGATTTCGAGGCCGATTCATACGAAAAGGTACAGCGGGCAATTGCAGACGGGAAATGGATTGCTCCGGACGATGCCACGGGATATTATATCTACGGTTATTTCACACCTTTGCCGTCGCTTGTGGCAAACGGGGCTGTTTGGGCTAGTCTGTCATTCTATACCCGCCCCTCATTCGAAGCTGCCAGCGACACTACTATCCGGAAAGGCAGAGGCTTTCTTAACTCAACGCCCTTTGGCGTCCTCAACATACCCGTAGACAGCATCCCAACCTACGACAAATCCGTCACCGTCCCCTCCATCACCGCAACAATAAACGGAGGCGATCGCGATGCCTGGCTGTACGTCGACGGCGATATATCCGGCATGGAATTGTACAATAAAACCACTTCGTCGAATCTTACAGTAACGGAAGATGGCTGGATACCCTTAGGCAAACTGGGTGCCACACAGGATATTGAATTGAAATACACGCTAAACTCCTCAACAGACACTCAGGTAGATATTTACCTGATAGCCGATTTCCCCGACGATCTCTCGTCGACAACGCCAACAGGCAATATCACTGATTTCATGGCCAACGACGGGCGGCGGTATCTGGGAGGAAAACGAACCGTCAAGAACCCCGTCAACATCAACTCTGCACTGCAAGGCTCAATCACCGTACCCGCAAGCATTGAGCATGATACCGATTATCCGGTGATTTTCAGCATGCACAGCAAAACCGGAGAAGCAAATGTTATCAACCCCATAGCTACAGTCACCGTTCCTGTCGGACAACTCCTGCAGAAAGCGGAATATGAATATCCTGTCGGTAACGACTCCTGGACGAACATTCCCTCAGAGGCCATTACCGATGACGGAAGCCAGCTTATCATTGAGACCTCTAAATTTTCGGATGCACCCTTCACCCTCTACGGAAACCGGGTGAGCGGCAAAACCGACAACGACCGCATCCTGAATATTCGCCTGACCTTCAAGCCCGACTGCCACACCGAACTGAACGGATTCTTCTATTGGGTTTCGTACGCAGGTACCAATCTGGTCGGCAATTCGGCAAAAGGCGCCAATATCCGGGCGAATGTACCGGTTTATGCCAAAGTCAATCGCAACTACGCCTTTTCAACGTCGATTTCCCTGCCCGGCTATGCTTTCGGCGGAAATATCAGAAACAGGGTATTGCAGGCAGATGTCAATAA
>JAISFI010000274.1 GCA_031263685.1 Dysgonamonadaceae bacterium
TTCCACCTCTTCCCATTCCGAACAGAGAAGTTAAGACCGATAGCGCCGATGGTACTGCATGTGTGGGAGAGTAGGTAGCTGCCTTTTTTATGAAAACGGAGAGTGATGTAAAGTTACTCTCCGTTTTTTTGTTTTTTGTCTTTATTTCTTTTATACAGTACGTGGCGTGGTTTTGTGCATCGTCATTGCGAGAGTAGTGAAGCAATCCAAACCGAAAAACCTGAAGATATAAAAAAATAGAAAAGAATCTTTTGTAAAATAATTTTCATACAAAAAGCAGAAAAATACACTCCTGCTTCGACAAATCGGGCACTTTCCCCATCCATTCTTTTATGCTGCGGGTTTGTATACATTCGTTTGCGGCGGTAATGTTTGCGGCAATACAGAGTTTGGTTGCAGGTTTGCAGGTTTTGAGGACGGTTTCAATGAGTTTGTTATTGCGGTAAGGAGTTTCGATGAAAATTTGGGTTTGATTTTCGTTGTAAATTTTTTGTTCCAGAGATTTGAGTTCCCGTATCCTCTGTTCCGGGTCTACGGCTAAATAACCGGAGAAAGCAAATCGTTGTCCGTTGAATCCAGAAGCCATCAACGAAAGCAAGATGGAAGATGGCCCTACCAGGGGAATGACCGGAATCTGTTTCTGCTGCGCGATCTTCACCACTTCCGACCCCGGATCGGCAATCGCCGGACAACCGGCTTCGGAAAGAATCCCCATCGCAAATCCTTCTTCCAGCGGGCGTAAAAAAGAGGAAACTTCTTCCGGAACAGTATGCTTGTTCAACAGGTAAAAAGTTAACGCGTCGACATCTATCGAAGGGTCTGTTTTTTTAAGGAAACGACGTGCCGTCCGTTCGTTTTCCACAATAAAATATTTAATATCGAGAATAATTTTTCGATTGTATGCCGGTAATACCCTCTCTATGGGACTATCGCCTAAAGGAACCGGTATCAAATATAGAGATGCTTTCATTTTAGATGCAAAAGTAGTACTTTTGCGACAAATAACAACAAAATGATGGAATTTCCTCCTCTATTTGTGCGAGAAATGCAGCGACTGTTGGGCGATGCCTATCCGGCTTTTGCCACAGCGCTTTCCCAGGAGCCTCCGGTTAGTATCCGGACAAACCCTTACAAAACGACAACAACGATAAATGATGCCTGGAGTCGTTCATCGCCGATTCCGTGGTGTGACGACGGTTATTATTTGGAAAAACGACCTTCGTTCACGAGCGATCCACTGTTTCACGCAGGATGCTATTATGTGCAGGAAGCTTCATCCATGTTTCTGGAGCAGATCATCCGGCAATATGTAACGGAACCGGCTATTTGTCTGGATTTGTGTGCAGCGCCGGGGGGAAAATCAACGCTACTATCGGCAGTATTGCCGCAAAACAGTCTGCTGGTAGCCAACGAATTGATTCGCAGCCGGGCGCATATCTTAGTAGAAAACTTAATGAAGTGGGGCAATCCTGCAACGATTGTCACCCAACAAGACCCGGAGGAAGTGGGACACATCCGGCAATTGTTTGATGTGATACTAGCCGATCTTCCCTGTTCCGGTGAAGGCATGTTCCGGAAAAATCTGCAAGCCATACAGGAATGGTCGCCGGCCAATGTGAAACTATGCGCTGCACGTCAGCAAAGAATTATCTCCCATGTCTGGCCTGCCCTGAAACCTGGTGGAATATTGATTTATAGCACTTGTACATTCAATACATTGGAAAATGAAGAAAATATCCGGTGGATGAGAGACGCTTTCGGGGCAACGCCTTTACCGGTCGATCTTCGGCCGGAATGGAAAATCACCGGCAGCCTGTTGGAAGATATTCCGGTCTTCCGCTTTTTTCCGCATCTGACGAAGGGTGAAGGATTTTTTATCGCTGTAGTTCGGAAACCGGTGGAGGAAACATCCATCTTTCCCTCCATCTTTTCATCAAACAAAAAAGTGAAGAAAAACAAAGCGCCAGTACAGCATATTCCGGAACAGGTCAGCAGCTATATATGTTCTCCGGAACAATACCGGATAAGCCTTCAGGCTTCGGACATCATTGCTTTTCCCGCACTACATGAAGAAGTGTATCGGCGTTTGAACGAAAAATTTAGAATCCTTTCGGCAGGTATCCGGCTGGGCGAGATAAAAGGGAAAGACATTATACCCCATCACGCACTGGCCATGTCTATCGCCCTGAATCCTGCTGCATTTCCTTCCTGCGAAGTAGATGAATCGATTGCGCTCCAATACCTGAGCCGGGAGGCTATCCACGCCTTTCCGCAGCAGCTTCCCCGTACTTATGTGCTCCTGACTTATCAAAAACATCCTCTCGGTTTTGTGAAAAATATCGGTACGAGGGCGAATAATATGTATCCGCAGGAGTGGAGAATCAGAAATAAAAGACTACCTTTGTATGATTCATTAAATAACAACAATCCTACATTCAATCGAACAATCGAATGAAACAATATTTAGATCTGTTAAGCGCCGTCCTCAACGAAGGTATAAAAAAAGAAGACCGGACGGGCACTGGTACCATCAGCATTTTCGGGCATCAGATGCGTTTCAGTTTAGCGGAAGGTTTTCCTGTGCTGACGACCAAGAAACTGCATCTGAAATCCATCATCTACGAATTACTCTGGTTTCTCAAAGGCGATACCAACATCCGTTACCTCAACGAACACGGTGTTCGCATCTGGAACGAATGGGCAGACCGGGACGGCGGACTGGGGCATATTTACGGATATCAATGGCGCTCATGGCCTGATTACAATGGCGGAGCTATTGACCAAATATCCGAAGCTATCAGCGCCATCCAGCAAAACCCCGATTCCCGCCGCATTATCGTAAGCGCTTGGAACGTGGGTGACCTCAAAAACATGAATCTCCCACCTTGCCACATCTTTTTCCAGTTCTATGTGGCCAACGGACGATTGAGTCTACAATTATACCAACGAAGCGCTGACATCTTTTTAGGCGTCCCCTTCAACATAGCCTCCTACGCCCTGCTCCTGCAAATGATGGCGCAAGTCACAGGGCTGAAAGCCGGCGACTTTATTCACACTTTCGGCGATGCACATATCTACCTGAATCACCTCGAACAGGTACACCTGCAACTCACCCGCGAACCAAGGACGCTGCCGGTCATGAACATCAACCCCGACATCAAAGACCTGTTTGCCTTCCGCTACGAAGACTTTGAATTGTCTGGCTACGACCCGCATCCCCACATCAAAGCAAGCGTTTCCGTATAACCCATTATTTGCAACTCACATGAAACTGTCACTCATCGTCGCCATCGGAAAAAACAATGAAATCGGAAAAGAGAATCAATTACTCTGCCGCTTATCTTCCGACTTAAAACGTTTTAAGGCTCTTACAACCGGCCATGCAATTGTCATGGGACGGAAAACCTATCAGTCCCTTCCTTCCGGAGCATTGCCCAACCGGACAAACATCGTCCTGAGCCACGGTAAAAACCTGCATTTGGAAGCTTGTGCCGTTTTTACTTCTTTAGACGCTGCACTCGTCCACTTGCGAAACGAAACGGAAATTTTTATCATCGGAGGCGGAACGCTCTATCAGCAAGCCCTCCCCATCGCCGACAAACTGTATCTGACAAAGATACACGCCACATTCCCCGAAGCAGATACGTTCTTCCCCCCGATTGATTACAGCGAATGGAAGCTAATTGCTACGGAAACTACTCCCGCAAACGAAAAAAATGACTACGATTCAACATTTTACGAATATGAACATGTATAAAATGAAACAACATTTATCCGCCGTCTGCCTGACTTTCTGTCTATTGTTGGGTATGGCAACCATCCTGCCAGCACAAAATGCACCGCACGCGGAACCTTACGATTCGCTTTGGCAACAGGTAAAAAATCAGGAAGAAGAATCTTTACCGCAATCCTCTTCGAAGATTGTCGCCCGTATCTGTCAGCAAGCCTTGAAAGAAAAAAACAGTCAACAACTTCTGAAAGCGCTTATCCACCTGCTGAAATACCAGCAAATGGTAGACGAGAACCGGTTTCCGGAACAATTGCAAATGTTCGAAGCCTATGCGGAGAAAAGCGACAATACAGCAGAAAAAAGCGTACTGCACGCCCTGTTAGCCAATCTTTACCTGAAATATTACCAGTCCAACAGCCGTTCGATCGGGCAACGAACAGCACTGGGAGACGGCTACATACCCGATGATATCCGGGAATGGACGGGAAACATCTTCGTCCGTAAAATAGCGGAAAAAATAAAACTCTCACTGCAGGCAACACAACTCCTGCAATCGACCGATATCCTGCAATACGAAGAAATACTGGAAACGGGCGATGCCTCGCGCAACCTGCGTCCCACACTGTACGACTTCCTTGCCGCCGAAGTCATCCGCCTGTACACCGAGACCCAAAACATCGCCTCTCGCTATTTTCAGCAGACATCAACGCTAAACAAGCAATATTTTTGCGATGCAGCGTCATTTGCCGCTACTCCCATTGTTGCAGACGATTACGATTTCACCCTGCAAGCCCTGAACGTATATCGCCAACTGCTTGCGTTCCGCCTGCAAGACAACAATCTCCCCGCCTTACTCTCTGTCGATTTAGACCGGCTGAAATACGTCTATGAACATTCAGCGGATGAAAACTATATCCTCGCACTGCAAGCCCTGGAAAAGCGGTACGCCGGCGAAACATTCGTCGTCGAAGCGCTCTCCCGTCAGGCAAACTATTATTTTCCGTCTGGTGCCTCATTGTATCTGCCCGCTTACGGAAATTTGAAAGAACTGACAGATAAAGAATTAGAAAACAGAGGCAAAGTCTACGACCTCTGTCGGGAAGGTATCCGGAAATATCCTTCCTACGAACGGATTGGTCTGTTGAAAAATAAACTGAAAACCCTGACAGCGTCGCAAATTAACGCAACTTTTGACGGCGTTTCCTATCCGGGAAAAGAACTGCAACTGAAAATTTCTTACCAGAACGTCCCGCAATTGGAAGTATCCGTTTATCGCTTGAAGATTCCCGTATCTTCATACGTCAAACCGGAAATGTATAAAACACATGGAGAAAAGGTCGAAGAAAAAAAAGTCCTTCTGAACAACCCGCTTCTATACATTCCGAACGATACGGTGCTGACGCTTTCCGCAAAAGAGCCAGGCTTATATGAAATTGTGTTCTCTTCCCGCAACGGAGAAGAAGAACTCTTATCCGTCAAGCCGTTCTCTGTCAGTAAACTGACCGCTTTGTGCCGCAATTCCGACGAAAGACAGGAAACAGAAATACTTGTCGCCGACCGCCTCAGCGGTAAGCCGGTCGAAAAAGCAACCATCAACTTGTACAAACGCAAGAACGATGAATATCTCTTCATTTCGTCTGTCTCTACGGATAAAAACGGCTTGTCGCCCGTCATATCGGACAAGGATTTTACCCACTATCAAGTTTCTTATCGGGAAGATGTTTATTTGCCGCTTTCCTTCAAGAACTATTATTATGGAAAAAATCAAGACAACTTGCCCGCCAAAAAGGTACTTCTTTTCGCCGACCGCTCCATTTACCGTCCCGGACAAACAATTTTTTTCAAAGGTATCATCACGCAGGCCGATAAAGACCCGCAACAGCAAGTACAGCAACAGGTATTACCATCTGTTGATATACAGGTCTATTTGTTCGACAGTCAAGGCCGGCGATTAGCCAAAAAAGTATGCCGAAGCAATGAATTTGGCTCTTTTGCCGGAGAATTTACCTTGCCACAACAAGCGATCGGAGGCGTCTTTTCGCTCACTGCAGACTACATGGGACACAGTTCGTTTCGAGTAGAAGAATATAAACGGCCTACGTTTGATATTACGCTGGATACCATCGCCGTTACCTACAACTTCGGCGATACCATTCCTGTAACGGGAACTGTTCGGACTTTTTCGGGCATCGCCCTCCAGGAGCAAGTAGTCAATTACCGGATAGTCCGTAAAAGACACTGGTACTGGGCTTATTCGACCGACAACAACACATTCCAAGTGGCCAAAGGAACGGTGACTACCGATAAGAATGGCCATTTCCTCCTGTCTTTTCCGGCAGAAAGACCCGATACGCTTTCATCGAAGAAGGCCGAAGGCTATATTTATGAAATAGAAATATCGGTCACCGGAACTTCGGGCGAAACGCAGCAACAAATGGCGAACATCTCTATCGGAGACCGATCGATGTATTTGGATATTTCCGCTTTGTCGGATGTGGATAAAAATCATTTGTCTCCGTTCTGCATCCAGGCATTCAACCTCGACGGGAAAGCAATCGTTTGCAAGATCAATTACCGCATCGCCCGGCTGACCGCTTTCCAGTCACTGGAAAAAATACCGGACAGCAATGCCTGGACGGAACAGGAAACCGTCGCCTCCGGTGTTTTTACGGCCGGCGACAGTTTGATGCTTCCCGCACTCGCCAAGGTGTCTTCCGGAAAATACCGCATCTCCCTGCAAGCAACAGATGATAAAGGGCGAATGGTCGAAGAAAGTAAAGACTTCGTACTCTATTCGCTTCAGGACAAACGTCCTCCGGTCGTAGTTTATGAATGGCTTGTAGCCGGCAAAACCACTTGTGTACCGGGCGAAAATACCGAAATTGTTTATGGCTCGTCTGCCGAAAACGCATACGTGCTGTACGAAATCTATCAAAACGGCCAGCGTATTTCCCTCGAACGTTTTGTACTGAACAACGCAAACAAACGCCTACTCATCCCTTTCAAAGCATCCTACGGAGAAGGGGTTGATGTAATTTTTACCTTTATCAAAGATGCAAAATTATTTACGAAAAAAATCAGCATTAACCGGAAAGCAGAAGACAAAAGTCTGCGCTTGAAACTGGATGTTTTTCGCGACAAGCTACTGCCGGGGCAAACGGAAGAGTGGAAACTGTCTGTCCGCAATGCCGACGGAAAAGCGGTGTTGAGCGAAATATTGGCGAATATGTACGACCGCTCGCTGGACAAAATTTATAAAAATGACTGGTATTTTTATCCTGCAGATGTGCCGTACCGGAAAACCGTCCCCGTTTTTTCACCCGGAGGCGATTTGAACCATGTATATTTAGCGCTTTCCCTGCCGAAAAAATGGGAAGATGTTCCAACTTTCGCTTTTGATGCCTTCAACTGGTTCGGATTGAATTTCTCGGCCTTATCAATAGTCCAAATATCAGACAAATTAACAGGCAATATAGGCAGTATGAGGATAAGAGGACTCGACTCCAACGCATCATCCGGCAATTTAAGGGCTAACACCGCTGAAGTAGCATCTTTTCGCGCCGAGCAAGCCGCTGATATTCGAGCCAAAAGTGCAAGCATTATCCAGATAGACGACCATTCCGATCTTGTCTCTCTTCGTTCCGATTTCAACGAAACTGCATTTTTCTATCCCCAGCTTCGAACGAATGGGGAGGGAGAAACGCTGATCTCTTTCACCGTTCCCGAAAGCAATACCGCTTGGACATTCCGGGCGCTGGCGCATACGAAAGATGTAAAATACGGTCAACTGACGAAACAAATCATCAGCCAAAAACCGTTAATGGTGACGCCCAACATGCCTCGCTTTGTCCGTCAAGGCGACGTGGTGACTATTACCAGCAACGTTTCCAATGTATCGGAAAACGTACAGTCCGGCAACGTGCAGATCGAACTCTTAGACCTGAAAACAGAAAAGCCGGTTATCATACCCGCCGAAAACATCCGGTCATTCAACCTCGAAAAGGGACAGACAACTGCCGTTTCATGGTCTTTCCACGTACCGGAAGGTTTGGAAATGCTGGTCTGCAAAATAATCGCCCGTTCGGAAGCATTCAGCGACGGCGAACAGCATCTCCTGCCCGTTTTGCCCAACCGCATCCTGGTCACGGAAAGCCTGCCGCTCTTTATTTCCGGCAAAGGAAGCAAACAATTCCATTTCGACAAGTTTATGCAGGATTCCTCTTCTACGGCATCCAACTACCGTCTGACACTGGAATTTACGGGCAATCCTGTCTGGTATGCCGTACAGGCATTGCCAACGATGAACATTCCTGAGGAAGAAAACGCAGTTTCCTCCTTCGCCTCCTATTACACGAACAGTTTGGCAACTACAATTGCCAACAGTAATCCGAAAATCAAACAAGTCGTCGATGCCTGGCAGAAAGAGGAAGGATCGGCCACCGGTTTGGTTTCCAACTTGGAGAAAAATCAAGCACTAAAAGCAGTCCTGCTGGAAGAAACGCCCTGGGTACTGGAAGCGGCGAACGAAACAGAACAGCAACAGCGGCTAAGCCTCCTGTTCGACGTCAACCGCAACGGTAACCTCTCTTCCGAAGCCATCCGTAAATTGAAAGAATTGCAACTCGAAGACGGTGGCTGGTCGTGGTTTAAGGGCATGTATTCCAACGTCTCCATTACGCAATGGATACTGTACGGCATGGGACAGTTAGAACATCTGAATGCTATTCCCTACAAAAGCGATACACAGGAAATGCAGGAAAAAGCGCTGTCGTTTATCGACCGGACATTCAAAAAAGCTTTCGACACCATGAAAAAAAATCATTCCGACTATGCAAAGATGCAGACAATAGGCAGTTATGAATTAGAATACCTCTATGTCCGAAGTTTTTATCCGACCATTCCCGCCGAAGCATCTCAAGAAGCAACCGCTTTCTACCTCGACCTTATAGACAAGTATTGGGCAAAAAACACCGGTCTTTACCAGCGGGCGCTCTCGGCCATCATTCTACAGCGTCACGGACAGAAAGCCACCGCCCTGAAGATAGCTAAATCCCTGCGCGAACACGCTACTATCCAGCCGGAAACAGGGATGTACTGGGCAAACAATAAAACGCACAGTTTCTTCTTCCAAAGTATTACCACTGTCCATACTTTCATTATGCAAGCGTTGATGGAGACAGGCGTTTCTCCGGAAGAATCGGACGCCATGAAGCTATGGTTGCTCAAACAAAAACAGACGCAGCATTGGGAAAGTACTCCGGCAACAACGAACGCTATCTATGCGTTGCTGAACACCGGCACCGACTGGTTGAACAGCAAAGGAGAAGTAAGCCTGCAACTTGGTAAACAAACCGTCCAAACGGAGCAGCAAGCCGGTACAGGCTACCTTAAAAAGGTATATCACACTGCCGAAATTCTTCCCGACATGGGGACCGTTACCATTTCCAAATACGACGACGGTCCTGCCTATGGAGCGCTTTACCGGCAATATTTTGAGGAAATGGACAGGATTACATCGTCGACCAACAATCTTTCGGTAGATAAAAAACTGTTCATAGAAAAGACGACGGAAGTCCATAAGACGCTCGTCCCTCTCACAACCTCTCAAACGGTATCAGTCGGCGATAAAGTAATCGTACGCCTGACCGTCCGCACCGACCGCGATATGGAATACGTGATGCTGAAAGATCTGAGAGCCGCCTGTTTTGAGCCTGTCGAACAAATATCCCAAACGAAATGGAGAGAATCAATCACCTATTATCAACATACGAAAGATGCTTCGACCCTTTTCTATTTCGACCGGCTTCCCAAAGGCACTTATGTCTTTGAATATGCAGTATATGCAAGCCGTCCCGGAACGTATTCCAATGGAACAGCGACCATTCAGTGTTTATATGCGCCCGAATTTGTATCGCATACGGGAGGGGAAAGGGTGAGCGTTGAGGATTTCTGATAATTGTACCTGTTCTACAGCGCCACAAACGCCATCATCCGCCGCACCACCCGGATATAGCCATGCTTCAGCAGTTTCGGCGGGTGCAGGGGATTGAGCAGCAACTGCCGCCGCAGGCGCGTCCGGTAATGCCGCATGATGCCCAGATAAGAGTTGATGGACGATCCCAGACGCCGGACTTTCTTCCGGTCGGAATGATCCTCTTTCAATGCCACGTTGGATACGAAGATGACCTGACTGAACTTCTTTTTTACCTGCCGGCCAATATACGTCCGGTGCGGCAAAATGTAAGCGCCGAGAAAGGCAAACCCCTTCCGGTAATGCTGCAGATAAACCTTGATGCATCAGCACAAAATCGTCCACATAGCGGCCGTAGTACGTGATGCCCATCACGTTTTTTACAAAACAGTCAAAATCATACATATAGACATTGCTGAAAAGCTGAGAAGTCAAATTCCCAATTGGCAAACCACAATTCGGCGGCGTCTTGAACAGGCTTTTGGAATCGGGCAAACCCTCCCAGTCCGAGAGTTTTCCGTTGATAATACACGATTTCGTCGGATCGTTCCACACCACCCTGTCGAACATCCACCACAGCAGGGAAAGATCCGCCTGCCGGGGATTGAACAGTTGGAGCGGCTCCAGGATACGTTCCAGCTTCTTCCACAGCAACTGTTTGTCGATAGACATAAAATAGCCACGCACGTCCAGCTTCAGGACATAACAGTCGCGCGTATAATTTTCGCTGCACTCCCGAAGGAAGCCTTCCATCCGCTGAATACCGTAATGCGTGCCGCGTCCTTTCTGGCAACTGTAGCAGTCGTCGATCAGTTG
>JAISFI010000359.1 GCA_031263685.1 Dysgonamonadaceae bacterium
GGAAGAAAACCCGTGGGATGTGTTTGAAACGATCTTCACAGTAGGCTCTATACATGAAGGAACCATCATCGAATTGCTGGACAAAGGCGCTGTTGTTTCCCTGCCCTATGGCGTTGAAGGATTCGCAACTCCCAAACATCTGGTAAAGGAAGACAGTTCTCCCGCTCAATTAGATGAAAAATTAAACTTTAAAGTCATCGAATTTAACAAAGATTCCAAAAGAATCATTCTTTCTCACAGCCGCATCTTTGAAGATGAGCAAAAAACAGAAAGAAAAGAAAGCGAAAAGAAGTCTACCAAGAAAGCGAAAAAAGAAGAAATTCCGGCAGTAAACACCGTTATGGAAAAAACTACCTTAGGAGACATCGAAGAATTAGCTGCCTTGAAAGATAAGATGGACGGAAAATAATCATATCTGCCTTCCAAACAAGCTCAAAAAGGTCACCGGATAATCATGGTGGCCTTTTTATTGAAAGAAATCACATGTTCAATATTCTCAATATCATCGAATTTGCCGCAATTCTGGCATTTACCATTTCCGGTATTCGGCTTTCGGCCGCCAAAAAATTTGATTACTTTGGCGTTTTAGTAATTGGTTTCGTTACTGCTGTGGGAGGAGGAACCATCAGAGACCTTGCTTTAGGATTAACTCCTTTTTGGATGAAAACACCTATGTATCTGATTGGTACTTTTATAGCGCTTCCTATCGTGGTCATCTTCAAAAAACATCTGGTACACTTAAACAATACGTTATTCATATTCGACACGATTGGTTTGGGATTATTTACCGTTGTCGGGATTCAAAAAACCTTAGACTGTGGCTTTCCTTTTTGGGTGGCCATCATCATGGGAACAATCACCGGATCGGCAGGAAGTATCATCCGAGACATCCTGATCAATGAAATTCCACTCTTATTCAGAAAAGAAATTTATGCCTTAGCGTCCGTTATTGGCGGATTTGTGTACTGGTTATGTGATTCCTTGAATTTTACGCATGGGGTAACGGAGATAGCAACAGCCGCTATTGTTATTCTTGTCAGGGTATTGGCCGTGAAATTTCAAATTTGTATGCCGCTGGTGGATCCGGAGGAGAAAGAAGAGAAAGGTTAAATTATGAAAATTTAGCCCATTCGGTCTGCCATGCTTAACCTAACAGCTATGGCTGCCATGATGGTTTGTATTTCTTTACTGCTTTATATCAAATCATCCCTTTGGCGGCGGCAATGGATAGGGTACATTTATTCTTTTCACATCTCCACCACAATGCATAACCGCCATTGCCAGTATCAGTTCTTCCATCTCTATGCAGATTCTGCGAACCGGAACCGAGATTTTTTAAATAATGTCAGCGGCGAGTTCCTGAGCGATGAAGTCCTGAAATATTTTTCACCTTAATGTTATTCAGTGATGTTACGTAGGATTTTTTGTTCACTGCAAGTTGACGCCGGAAGGCGTCCACCTGCAATGCACAAACTATTGTTATGCTTACTCTAAATTGGCGTATCGTCATTGCGAGGGCGATAGCCCGAAGCAATCCAGAAAAATACATGGATTGCTTCGCTTTGCTCGCAATGACGCCAAAATAGAATTAACTTTACACTATATACCTTGCTAATATCAGTTATTCAATAATATTTTTCAATGATTATTCAACGTTACACCTAAGCTATTTGTCCCTTATGGGCAAGTGGTTTAGATACAACATCGCATATTCATTAAAAATTAAAATAGGGAACGCATAAAAAATTAAAAAATATCTTGTACATTTGTCCGATTTTTCAAGTTCTCTTATATTATTTAATGTATATGTCACAAGTTACTACCAATGAAGTTATTGAATGGACAAAAAACTTCCTTCAACAAGCAGATTCTGCGTTGACGCCAGACGAAGTAAAGGAACAAAAAAAGTTTGCCTCCTTAGTTCAAACACCTGAATACAAAACATTTCTCTCACGGATGTTGGACGAATCCTCTCAAATACGGGACAACCGGAAATTGAACAAACGTGTAAAACAAATTATCCGGGAATATGGCATCCCCGATTTTTTCAATACTTTCGACCGTTTGCTGATCAAAGCATATATGTCTGGAGGTTACTGGTTTCCGAGCATTGCCATGCCAATTTTCAAGGCAAAGTTACGTAGCGAAACAAACAAAATCATCATTGCCGAAGAGCGCCCGAAACTGACGAAGCACCTTGAAAGCCGCCGTGAAAGCAAAATCGGACAAAATGTAAACCTGCTGGGAGAAGTCGTTTTAGGCGACGGAGAAGCCAGCAAACGCTACACACACTACCTGGAAGCATTGGAAGAGCCAGACATCAACTACATTTCCATCAAACTGTCGGGCATTTACGCTCAAATCCACGCACTGAGCTATGAACAAAACAAAAAGGAACTGTGCGACTTGATCGCAACGATATACCAAAAAGCCATTGATCATCCATACATTGACGAGCAAGGCAATGAACGCCCTAAATTTGTCAATCTCGACATGGAGGAATACAAGGATGCAGAACTAACCTTTGACGTATTCACCGAAGTATTAAGCCGCCCTGAATTTAAAGATTATTCGGCAGGTATTGTTATACAGGCTTACCTGCCCGATGCCTCGAATTTTCAGAAACGCCTGCTGGATTTTGCCAAAAAACGGGTGGCCGAAGGTGGCTGTCCACTGAAAATGCGCTTAGTGAAAGGCGCTAACCTGCAAATGGAAAGCATCATATCCTCCTTGAAAGGCTGGCCTGTTCCGGTTTATCCTTCTAAGGTAGAGGTCGATGCCAATTACATGCATATCCTGGATACCGCCCTGCTGCCCGAAAACGCCGAAGTGTGTCGCATCGGCGTAGCTTCGCACAACTATTTCAGCATTGCGTATGCCCACTTACTGGCCGAGAAAAACAACGTCACCGAATACGTCACTTTCGAAATGCTCGAAGGAATGGCCAACAACCTGCCACGTGTGATGCGGAAATTGCAAAAGCAAATTATCCTGTACACGCCGGTCGTAAAAGCCAAACATTTTCTCAACGCCATCTCTTATCTTGTGCGCCGCCTGGACGAAAACACCGGAAAAAACAACTTCCTGAGTTATACGTTCAACTTAAAACTGGACAGCCCGCAATGGAATTTTCTGGCCAATCAGTTTCTGGAAGCCTGCAAGTTGAAAGATACCATCAACACCGTACTTTATCGCACGCAAGACAGAACAAAAAAAGCTACCGCCATACAAGACATTAACACTTTTGCCAACGAGCCGGATACCGACTTGGATTTGCCGCAAAACCGTGAATGGGCTTTGCAAACGCTCACTAAGTGGGAAACGTCCATCAACATAAAGAACTTTGTGGTACCTGTACAAATCGGTGAAAAAGAAGTGGCTACAGAACATAAAAAATTGTACCATGACCGCAGTCGCAACGACAAGTTCACGTTTTGCGAAGCCAGTTTATCTACGCTCGAGCAAGTAAAAGAAATTATCGCTACAGCCGAAAGCGATGCATCCAATTGGCGAAAAACTCCGCTTAACCGGCGGAATGAAATACTGCACCAAGTAGCGGAAAACCTCGGTGAAAAGCGCGGCGACTTAATCGGGTGCATGTCGGCCATTACCGGTAAAACATTCACCGAAGGCGATGTAGAAGTGTCGGAAGCCATTGATTTCTGCCGTTTTTACCCCATATCAATGAAAGCTTTCGACGAATTGGAAACGGTATCCTACACACCGAAAGGCATCATTCTGGTAATTCCACCGTGGAACTTCCCGTTGGCCATTCCCGCAGGCGGAGTCGCATCGGCGCTTGCCGGCGGCAATACAGTCATTCTGAAGCCGGCTACGGTCGCGCTTCCTGTTGCATGGGAGTTTGCCAAATGTTTTTGGGATGCCGGTGTTCCGAAAGATGCCTTACAAGTGGTTTGTCCTGCCGAACGCGACTCATTGAGTTACCTCGCGGCGCATCCGTCTGTAAAACACGTCATTCTGACCGGTGGAACAGATACTGCTTTCCGTCTGCTGGAACGTAGCCCGCGCACGCCGCTCTCGGCCGAAACAGGTGGCAAAAATGCGATGATCATCACGGCTAATGCCGATCAGGATCATGCCATATTAAACGTAGTATCGTCGGCCTTCAGTAATGCGGGACAAAAATGCTCGGCCTGCTCGCTGCTACTCGTCGACAAAAAAACATATAACGATGAATCATTCAAATCTAAACTGAAAGATGCCGTTACGAGTTTGCGCACAGGAAGCGTATGGGACGTCATGAATTATGTAGGCCCCATGATCGACAACCATAATGAAAAACTGCTCCACGCGATTGCACATTTGGAAGAAGGTGAATCGTGGTTAGTCGCTCCCGAATTTGTGGACGAAAAGAAATATATCCTCAAACCTTCGGTCAAGTGGGGCGTGAAGCCAACAAGTTATACCTTCAAAAACGAGTTGTTCGCACCGCTGCTGTCGGTCGTGTGCATCGAAGACCTGGAACAGGGAATTGCGTATGCGAACTCTTCAGAGTATGGTTTGACTGCCGGACTGCAAAGTTTGAATGAAGAAGAACAAATGCTTTGGAAAAACAGCATTGAAGCCGGAAACCTGTACATCAACCGCGGCATCACGGGCGCCATCGTTCGCCGTCAACCTTTCGGAGGAATGAAACGGTCGGCTTTCGGTGGAGGAATCAAAGCCGGAGGGCCAAATTACGTTACCTGTTTCGTGGAATTTACCGAAAACCAAATCCCTCAAGCCAAGCAAATTGCTTTGAGCGCTTTCGTATCGGACGAAAAAGACAAAAATCGCTTGAATTACGCACAGGAAAACTACCGGAAAGTTTGGGAAAGTGAGTTTTCACAAGAGGAAGACGTTAGCCACATTTACGGTGAAGAAAACATTTTCCGCTATCTTCCGCTCAAAAGCGCAGGACTTCGTATACAGGAGAACGACAAGTTAGCCGATATTCTTTTGACTTTGATTGCTGCCAATACGACAAAAACGCCTTTATTTGTCAGTATATCGGACAATAACAAAGACAGGGAAACAATTCAAAAAGCGGTAGCGTCTTTGTCCACCGACATACGGATCCTTGTTCAGCACGAGCAGCAATTCATCTCGGAAATGGATCAATACGAACGCGTGCGCGTCATCTCACCCACCTTATCCGATGCTTTCTACCAACAGGCAGCCAAGCTCGGCAAACATGTTGCCAGCAATAAACCGCTTATAGAAGGTCGCCTGGAGTTGTTACATTATCTGAAAGAGCAAAGTATTGCCCGCGAGTATCACCGCTACGGAAGTATTTTCGGCGAGGAGAAGTAATGCCCGAATCCGGAACGGATTCTATCTCGGTAGCCCGAACGTTTTAATGTCGGGGTAGAATCATGCATCATTGTGCCGGAGCGGCGAAGCCCCGAAATATTTTTACGAATGTTGCATAAATCGAACCAAATCCGGTCACCGAATAAAATATTTCGGGGCTACGCCGCTCTGCTTCTACGTCGTAATACACCCGACGTTAAAACGTTCGGGCTACCAAGATGGCATCCGTTCCGGATGCCGTTGCAACAAAGTCATTGTTAACTATTAATTGTTAATGACT
>JAISFI010000393.1 GCA_031263685.1 Dysgonamonadaceae bacterium
GACGAGGAAGCCAATAAAATAAAGGCGGAATATCAGGAAAAATCCTTCAAAATTCAAAAAGCGCAAGCCCTGGCAAGTACTGCAATGGCTGCTATCAATGCCTATTCCTCAGCAGCATCCGTTCCCATGATTGGAACGGTACTTGCTCCCATTGCGGCAGCGGCTGCCATTGCTGCGGGAATGATTCAGGTAGCCACCATCGAAAAACAGGCGGACGCCGCCAGGGAGGGATATCATACCGGAGGTTTTACAAAGTCCGGTCGATGGGACGAACCTCAGGGGGTAGTACACTCCGACGAATTTGTAGCCAACCGCTTTGCGACGGCAAACAGCACGCTGCGCCCGGTATTCGATCTGGTCGATTACGCACAGCGAAACGACACGCTGAGCAGCCTTACAAAAGATGATATTGCCCGGGCGCTCCGGATACCGGTATATTATGCCGGAGGCTATGCCGGCACAGAGAATAAAACTTCTTCATCTGCCGCCCCGCAATCTGCCGATCTGAGCGGCATATACGGCATAATGGATGCCCTGTTTGAAAAACTGGACAATACCCTGGGCAACATCCGTGTTATAAACACCGTTGCCGGAAAAGAAGGAATGAAAGAAGCATTTGACAGGTACGATTTAATAATCAAAAATAAATCACGATGACGGAACTGTATATTGACGGGCAATCTGCTGTTTTATCAATAGATCAAAAATTCTCTCTTGTGGAAGAGAATCCCTTCTTAACAAAATCAGGTGAATTTTCGTTTGATATTGAACTGAGTTTGAAAGAACCGGATAATGCAAAAATCTTCCGGCATATCAACCGGTTCAATAACCGGTATAATCCGGACAGTTTAACAGCCGTTTTAATAATTGACAACCGCGTCAGGATGCGCGGAACTGCTGTTATGCTGGAAAAGGGAAATTCCCATGTGAAGATAGAGTTAATATCCGGAAATTCGGAACTGAATTATTTTATCGGATCGGATAAAAAAATCAAAGAACTGGACATGGGTTCGGAATCCAATCTTACCATGCCTATTGCAGTCAATTCGCTGTACGAAAAATATCCCGAATTTAAATTTGCATTTACCGCTTTTTGTGTCTATAATTCGGAGGGTAATCTTGAAATGCGGAATAATTATGCAACTGCCTACAGTTATATTGATCATATTTCTTCCTCGCGAATGCTTCCATACCTGATTGCTTATGTGGAAAAAATTCTGAATGCTTTAGGATATTCAATCACAGAAAATCAGCTCCTTGAAGATGAGGTGCTTTGCCGTTTATTGATCCTGCATAGCAGGAAGACTTTGGAATATAATCAAATTCTCCCGGATTGGACTGTCAAAGATTTTTTAACAGAGGTTGAGAAGTTTTGCAATGTGGTTTTTGTTATAGACAGATACAGTTTATCCACGAGAATTATTTTCAATTACAATCGAACTCAAGTTGTCGATACTGTGTGTATTGACAGTATCATTGATGAGTATACTTCCAAAATTGACAGGGAAAATAAAATTGAAGTTTTAAATTATCAGCACGTAAAATATAAATTCCCTGATGATGATTACTATAAGTACAGATGCGTGCCGGATGAAAAGGAACTGTTTCAATCACCGGATACGGTTATTCAAGAATATGAAACATTCGACGAATTGGCAACGGCACTTGGAAATGACCTGGAAAAGGTATACAATAACAATACAGTTTATCTGGTTAATAAATCATACAGCGGTGGGACTTTTCTCATTAATGGCGTTAAATTTGAAGTTCCTGTCGTAGAATGTCCCGATTACTTTGTTGTATCAGTGAAAGCCGATCCCGATTCTTCATATTATCTTAGAAGGATAAATCAATTCGGTACATTCGGTGAAGAAACCGGAGATACTGTTGAGTTGAGAATTATACCTGCAAAAATGCTTCTTGTATCTGATGAAGAAATATACTTTGACAAAAAGGAATTTAATGGTATGTATGATTGGTTTACATATCAACAAATGCCATTAATTAAAGAAATAAATAATGAGAAACAGGGTGTAATAGACATTATAGAATCAGGAAAAACGAAGGAAGAAGATAACGACACAATTCAGGTAGCTATTCACATGGCACCCGGTATATGGTCACAAACAGACATGTTTGACAGCCATGGCACAGGGATTAATGTTACGCAAAATTTTAGTAACGACTGGAAAGATCTTACAGAAGAAGAAAGAATTGCAAAGACTAAACGGGCTGCAAAATTCAATCTTCGATTAAGCGGTCCATTCGGAATGTGCCATAGAAATTATAACAAAAACAAAAATATATCTGCCAGAGAAGTATGGAACATATCTTTTAAGACCGATAAGAATATTACACCTCAAAGTACATTTATAATCCGGAACAGAAAGTTTATATGTGTATCTCTTGAAACCGAGTTCGATATAAATGGAGCGCTTCCGATAATTAAGGGTAAATTTTATCCGGAGGATGACGATTAAACGACACTAAAAACATTAAATACTTTCATGTTTTCTCGTATATCCTCGTCCATGACATGTGCATAAATCATAGTTTCACGTATATTGGTATGTCCTAACAGTTGCTTCAAACCGTTCAAGTCACGGGTTTTTCTTGCATAAATAGTGGCGAACGTGTGTCGTCCGGATTTTGCATTCAACGGTTTGTCTATCTTCAATTCTTTAGCTATTACCTTGAGATTTTCATTTATCTTCTGATCACTAAGCATTTTATCGAAAATCTTTCCCTTGATTTTTCGTTTTTTTATCTTATTAATTATCAATCTCAACGGATCAGATAGCGGGATAGTGATAGGTTCAGGTTTCCTGTTTCGGTTCTTAATCCGGTAGTATACTATACTGTTTTTGTTTATATTCTCAACAGAGAAGTTTTTTGCGTCACTAATATGCAGGCTGGAATAGCACATGAACAGGTAAAATTCCAATACCAGATGCCTGTTTCCTTCAAACTTTTTGTCTCGATACGCTTCATTCAAGACGATCAGTTCTTCTTCCGTTAAATACATAATGGATGGACGGCTATCCGGAGGTAGCCTGAAATCCTCAAAAGGATCAATACTCATATATTCCTTTTTTAGCGCTTCTGACACATAAGACCTTAATACTTTGATGTTTTTATTGATTGTAATAGGTTTATTTTTTCTCACTTTCTTCAGATAAACAGCATATTCTCTCAAGAAATCTGTCGTAAGCTTATCAAATGAGATTTCAGGCGAAAACTCTTTAAGGATTTTTATTGTGCTTTTATGCTTTCTCTGAGTATTATCTTCTACCTCCTGGAAACGCAGTTTTTGGCTGAATGAAACAAAATCATAGAAACTTGAAAATCTCTTAGGTTTTCGGTATTCTTCTATGAATATTTTTTTGTTAATGTCTTTTCGCATCAGCCTGAAATCGACTAAAATATCATTAGCTCTCCCCATGACAGAAGTGATGATCATGTTTCGTTCATCGCTGTATTTATCAGACTTCAACACTTTACCATCTTTCCAATTTTCCGGCTTGACACTAAACTCACAGGGAAGTTCTATCTTTTCCCTCTTTATGTAAAATCCGACGTACACAGGGCATTCGCCACGCCTGTTTTTATAACTATCTCTTATGTAAGATTTTATATGTGCCATATTTTTTTTACCTACATTTTACCTGCAAATCAAAACATATCACCATTTAAACACTTTGAAGAATATTCTTATTTTATTGAACGACAGTAAATTATAAATGTATGAGAAAAAGGAAAAGTTGAATATTTGGTGAAAGTAGCTCCGCCGGGAATCGAACCCGAATCTAAAGTTTAGGAAACTTCCGTTCTATCCATTGAACTACAGAGCCAACTTCTTTAAAAGAAGTGCAAAACTACAATAATTTTCCGAAATAGCAATAAATTTTCCGGAAAACCAGAGGCGATTTAATCAAACAACATCTGCAAAACCTCCAGAGACTTCAACTCCGTCAAACTGGAGAAATGTACTTTATAATAATCCAGTATTTTCCGAATGATATTCATCCTGTCATGCCGGGAAAAGGCATAAATGTGCATATTTTCATAATTCATACGGAGCAGTAAGCGAAAAACCTTACTGTCATCCGGAGGTAAAAAAAACGGATGATTCGGTTGATTCCGGACAAACATGCCATGTTGCATGTCGAAAAACATGCCAACCGTATATCCCTCGCCATTCGGATAAAACCCTAAAAAACGACTCAGTTTAATCATAAACACCAGATGGAAATTGGCGATACCCGTCTCCAATAAATCAAAAACGGCGATGGAACGAGATACGAAGTCGAACAGCAAACTGTTCGCCTGTACATCTTTAACCACTTTAAACATAAATTCGGCCAAAAACATCACCACCGGCATTTTTACCGGATCGAAAGGAATAGAGGTTAATATCATTGATGGCCGAGCTTCCCTGATACGCTGGATTTCTCGTAAATGCTGATGATCGACTTCCAACTCCAAAACGGCAAAAGGATGAAATATAACGGTAGATACCGCAGTCTTCTTCCCCTTGGATTTCAACACCAAATAAGGAACACGTCCAAATTCTTCCGTATAAATATGGATGATCCTGTATTGATCATTGTAATTCAGACTGTGTAAAACGATTCCTTTTGTTTTATGCAGCATAACTTGTTTCCGGTAAAAACACAGAAATATTCGGCAAATTTACGTGAAATTTGGCACATAATTGCATCTCTTTAAGAGAATCAAACAGATTTACCTGAAATTCTCTCAAAAATATTTTGTCAGTTAAAAAAACTGTTCTATATTTGCACCCGCTAACGAGAAATGAAGAAAATTCATTTCAAAGCGGCCCATTCGTCTATCGGTTAGGACGCAAGATTTTCATTCTTGAAAGAGGGGTTCGATTCCCCTATGGGCTACTGTTAATAAAACAAAGAATAATAAGAATTAAGAGATTATCGAGATGGCGAATCATCAATCATCGAAAAAAAGAATCAGGCAAACAGAAACCAGAAGGTTGCGGAATAGATATTATGCTAAAACAACCCGGAATGCGGTTAAAAAGTTGCGTACAACAACAGACCCGGAAGCTGCTAAAGCATTGTATCCGAAAGTTAGCTCTATGCTTGACAGATTGGCAAAGAAGAATGTCATCCACAAGAATAAAGCCAGCAACTTAAAGTCCAAGTTGGCAATTTATATCCAGAAACTGAACTGAATCATATACAATGCCGAAGCAAGAGGCCTGACTTTTTTAAGTCGGGCTTTTTGTTCATCCACAGACAGGAAGACCTAAAAATTAAAAACTAAAAACTAAGAATTGCGCAAAGCGCAGAAAACAGGCGCCAGCCAACTTTTAGTTTTTAGTTTTTAACTTTTAGTTTTCCTTTTTTTCTTTCCTGCCCTTTGCCGGTTTTAATAATTTTCGTACATTTGTTAGCTTTTTGAAGCACATACTAAATAATCAAATAATAACTTTTATGAGCGAAGAAACGAAGCATCACACCAACGGTTATTCCGCCGACAGTATCCAGGTACTGGAAGGTCTGGAAGCCGTAAGAAAAAGACCTGCCATGTATATCGGCGACATCAGTAGCAAAGGTTTACACCATTTGGTATACGAAGTGGTAGATAACTCTATTGATGAAGCGCTGGCAGGCTATTGCAAAAATATCGACGTTGTTATTAACGAAGACGATTCCATTACCGTAACTGACGACGGACGCGGTATTCCCGTCGATTTTCATGAAAAAGAACAAAAATCAGCACTCGAAGTCGTATTAACCGTCCTGCATGCCGGAGGTAAATTCGACAAAGACTCATACAAAGTTTCCGGCGGACTGCATGGCGTCGGCGTTTCCTGCGTAAACGCGCTTTCTGCCTACCTGAAAGCGGAAGTACATCGCGATGGCAAAATATACATGCAAGAATTTTCCTGCGGAAAACCGTTACACGATATCGAAACCACCGGAGAAACCTCAAAAACCGGAACAACCATTTCTTTCAAACCGGACGACAGCATTTTCACCGTCACCGAATATAAATACGAAATCCTGGCCGGCAGATTGCGCGAACTGGCATACCTCAACGCCAGTATCAAACTGACATTGACCGACAAACGCGTCGCAAAAGAAGACGGAACATTCAAAAACGAAACTTTCTTCTCACAGGAAGGTCTCAAAGAATTTGTCCGTTTCATCGATCAATCCAAGGAAATGCTGATTGATGATGTGATACACATCATCACCGAGAAAAACGGCACTCCCGTAGAAGTCGCCATGACTTACAATACCACCTTTAATGAAAATGTCTATTCTTACGTCAACAACATCAACACTATTGAAGGAGGCACGCACCTGGCCGGATTCCGCCGGGGACTGACTCGCACGCTCAAAAAATACGCCGAAGATTCCAAGATGCTGGAAAAAGTCAAAATAGAAATCTCCGGAGATGATTTCCGGGAAGGATTGACTGCCGTCATCTCCATCAAGGTACAGGAGCCTCAGTTTGAAGGACAGACAAAAACCAAGTTAGGGAACAATGAAGTCATTGGCTCTGTAGATATGGCCGTCGGCGAAGCATTGGGAAACTATCTGGAAGAAAATCCCAAACAGGCCAAGGCGATTGTCGATAAAGTTATTCTCGCCGCAACAGCACGCCACGCAGCACGCAAAGCCCGCGAAATGATTCAACGCAAATCGCCGCTGTCCGGTGGAGGACTGCCGGGAAAATTGGCCGACTGTTCGGACAAAGACCCGGAAAAATGCGAAATATTCCTCGTCGAAGGAGACTCCGCAGGCGGAACTGCCAAACAAGGCCGGGATCGCGCTTTTCAAGCCATTCTTCCCTTGCGCGGAAAAATTTTGAACGTGGAAAAAGCAATGCAACACAAAGTGCTGGAAAGTGAAGAAATCCGCAACATCTACACCGCTTTGGGCGTCACCATCGGCACGGAAGAGGATTCCAAGGCGCTGAATGTTGTTAAATTAAGATACCACAAAGTTGTCATCATGACCGATGCCGACGTAGACGGAAGCCACATCGCCACCCTGATCCTCACCTTCTTTTTCCGCCACATGAAAATCCTGCTGGAACAGGGATATGTGTACATCGCCACTCCTCCGCTTTACTTGTGTACAAAAGGAAAAGTCAAGGAATATTGCTGGGACGACCGGCAGCGTCAAGCGTTTATCGACAACTACGGCGGCGGCGAAGAAAAGTCTATCCATTCCCAACGCTATAAAGGTTTGGGAGAAATGAACGCCGAACAGCTCTGGGACACTACCATGAATCCCGAAAATAGAACACTCCGGCAAGTAACCATCGAAAACGCAGCCGAAGCCGATCACATCTTCTCCATGCTAATGGGCGAAGACGTTGCTCCGCGCCGTGAGTTTATTGAAGAAAATGCTACTTATGCCAATATAGATGCCTAAATCACTGCAATATGAAACATTTCAATTTAATATTGATACTGCCTCTTTTTATGTTTTGTTTCTGTACAAACGAAGAAATCAATGCAGATAACGGACAACACACGATTGAGGGAATAAGGGTAGATAATTATCCGCGCGTAGATGGTTCAACTTCGACCGAGCCATTGAATACGTTGATTGCGTGTAAATTATTGGGCTGGCGTTATGAATGGTGGCAACACTTGGAAGGAAACGGTATCTGGCGATTGGAAGCCAATGCGGAAGATGCTCCTGAACACTTTTTCGGCGAACGGGTAAAATCGTCCCAAACGCACCATTCAATTATTAATTTAATTGACAATCAGACAGATATTATCCTTTCAGCACGAAAAATGTCGGAAGATGAGAAAGCTTATGCCGAAAACGCCGGTGTTACGCTAATCGAGACGCCCATTGCTTTGGATGCGCTTGTTTTTCTTCTCAATAAAGAAAATACCGTTCATTCGTTGACCGCAGAACAAATTCAGGATATTTATCTGGGAAATATTACCCGTTGGAATGAAGTAAACGGCTCAAACGAAGAAATCAGGCCGTTTATCCGGAATCCCAATTCGGGAAGCCAGGAAATGATGAAAGAAATTGTTATGGATCATGCAGCAATGCCCAACTGGGAGATAGGTTACACCGATGATGAAATTATTCCGACAATGTCGGCCGTATATGCGGAACTTACGAAATATCAAAATGGCATCTGTTTTACTCCTCATTATTACAAGGAGTACATTATTCGTGCTGCCAGTGGAGCAAACAAGATAAAAAGCATTGCGATTGATGGAATTTCTCCCGAAACAAATTCGATAAGAAATAAAACATATCCGTTTGTAGCCAATGTTTATGCTTCCATCCGTTCCGATTTAGACCCTCATTCTATGGCTTTTAAAATGTATGAATGGCTTCAAACACAGGCAGGAAAGGATGTGATTGCCGAAAGCGGATATGTCCCGATCGAAACAACAGGCGCCGGCATGAAATCCATAGATAAGTCCGATGTAGGGATTTATCCCAATCCCGTAACAGAAAACGGTTTCTATATAACCGGGTTGAAACATCCGGTTCAAATGACGTTGGCCGATATTGCCGGGCGCATACTGTTTACCCGGCAAGTAACAAACAATGAGTATATTCATGCAGGTTCCTTACAGAAAGGGGTATATATAGCTGTTTTACCTACAGATAAGATCAAAATTATAAGAAAATAATAAGATGCCGGACAGCGCTCAACTCGACTTAAACGCCTTGTATGCAGCAATAGACTCGACTAATATCTTGCCCATACAGCCAGTTCCCTGCATCGGGCTGTCGGTCAATGTGAAAGAAGATCAGTATTGCATCACGGAAACGTATGTGCAGTCGGTACTAAAGTCGGGAGGATGTCCCGTTTTAATACCGGTGCAGGAAGATGTAACGGTCTTGGCGGCCTTGCTGGAAAAAATCGACGGTTTAATCCTGACGGGTGGAGGGGATCTTCATCCGGCTTTTTTCCATGAAACGATTACTTCCTCTCCGGAAAGTATCCATCTCCACAGAGACTTGTATGACTTGAGGTTGATCAAAATGGCTTCCGACCGGCAAATTCCGCTATTAGGCATCTGCCGGGGACTTCAAGCACTGAATGTTGCTTTCGGAGGGAGTCTCTACCAGGATCTCCCGACACAATATCCTGAAACAGTGCTGGAACACAGCCAGACGCTTCCCAAGTCGCAACCATCCCACACTATTCGTATAGATAAGGATTCCACATTATACCGAGTCCTGCAGCGGGAGACGCTGGAAGTGAACTCCTTTCATCATCAAGCCATCAAGGTCATCGCACCCGGCCTCAAACCGACTGCATACGCGACAGACGGAGTGATCGAAGCCGTCGAATCAAACGAAGGGCGTCGCATCTGGGGCGTTCAATGGCATCCGGAAGGCATGGCGGCAGCCGACGACGCGGATATGTTGAAGTTGTTTCGCTTTTTCACCGACGAAGCCGAACGCTTCGGGAAAGCCAAAAGGATACACCGTCACGCTATATCTATTGATTCGCATTGCGATACTCCCATGTTTTTTCCGGATGGCGTCGATATCGGAAAAAAAAATCCGCCGCTGAAAGTAAATCCGTCGCTGTTAGAAGGAACGTCCGATGAAGGGAAAAACCTTTACTATCAAACGAAGGTCGATGTTCCCGGCATGTACGAAGGAAAATTGGACGCCATTTTCATGGTCGCCTACCTGAAACAGGGAGCGCGCAATCCCCAAGCGGATAAACAAGCTTTTGAGAAGACTGTTTCCATCCTTTCCGAATTGAAAAAGCAAATCGATCAATATCCTGAAATCATGGGCTTAGCATGTTCTTCCAACGATATACGGCAATTAAAAAGCGAAGGAAAAAAAGCCATTCTGTCGGGCATTGAAAATGCTTATGGGATAGGAGGCGACCTTCGCCATCTTCCATTGTTCAAAGCAATGGGCGTATCCTATATCACCCTGTGTCACAATGGAAATAACGACGTCTGCGACTCCGCAAGCGACTTGCCGGAGCATAATGGCCTGAGCGATTTCGGGCGCAAAGTGGTCGAAGAAATGAATCGGTCGGGAATCATGGTCGACATTTCCCATACTTCCGAGAAAACAGCTTTCGATGCTATTGAAGTCAGCAAATTTCCGGTTATCGCCTCCCATTCTTCCGTTAAATCCGTGTGTAACCACAGGAGAAACCTCTCCGACGAATTAATCAAAGCAATCGCAGCAAAAAATGGCGTCATACAGATTTGCCTGTTCAACGATTTTCTGTCGAGCAGCGGCACGGCAACTATCTTTACGGCGATAGAGCATATCGACTATGCTGTGCGCCTGGTAGGTACCGATTACGTTGGCATTGGCTCTGATTTTGACGGCGGCGGCGGAGTAGCTGGCATCAATGCTGCCAATGAGATGATAAATATTACGGTCGAATTGCTTCGCAAACGTTATACGACATCCGATATTCGGAAGATTTTGGGCGGAAATATACTGAGGGTGATGGACTGTGTGCAACAAAAATTATTATTATAAATTTTTCGTATCTTTACGACACAAATTACAAAATTCGCTATGATACAGCATATTAAAATAAAAGGATTTTGGGACAGGTATAACATTGATTGGAAACCCTATCCGGATGTAAACATATTGATAGGAGTTAACGGCAGTGGAAAAAGCACGCTGCTTAAATTGATTGACCTTTCGCTATCGAAAACAATGGACGCCTCTGTTGAACTGGCAAGATTCATACACGATGGCTATTCTATAGAAATAGAAGGGAATGATATAAATATTAACACGAAAGAAGGTGAAACATATTGTGCTAATGATTGCAACTATTATTTTATAAGTACTTTCGATGAAATTGTCAAGGAAGAAAGAGCGCTGGAAGGTAAACTTTCTCCTCTTGCAGCATCGTTAGATGCAACGATTTTCAATACGAAAATAATGTCATTGAACAGTTATCGCTTGAAAGCTACTGAAAATCCGGAAATGGGGATCTATATCAGTAACCGCCTGCAACAATGGATAGAAATTGTTAATGACTTTTTTGCAGAAACCAATAAAACTTTCGAAATACAAGGCGATGTTTTTTTCAGGCAATCCGATGGGACAAAAATAACATTGGAGCAATTGTCTGCCGGAGAAAA